>NZ_JACCSO010000738.1 GCF_013812955.1 Nannocystis sp.
CCGCGGCCGCTTCATCGTCGCCCTGCCCGCAGGCGGCCCCGGCGGCTATGCGATGGTGCGCCCGCGCAACGGCGGGCCGCCGCGCATGCCGATCGAGCACGTGGCGATGGCCATGGGCGTCATCCTCGGCGGCCTGGCGATCGCCTCGCTGCTGCTCGCGCGCAGCATCGCCCGTCCGCTCGGCCGCCTCACCACGACCGCCAGGTCGCTCGGCGCCGGCGACCTGCAGGCGCGCGTCGGACCGATGCCGCGCGGCGAATTCGGCGAGCTCGGGGCGGCCTTCGACGAGATGGCCGGCCGCGTGCACGACCTGCTGCAGGCCCAGCGCGCCCTCCTGGCGAGCGTCTCGCACGAGCTGCGCACGCCGCTGGCCCGCATCCGCGTCGCCCTCGATCTCGGCGCCGAGGGCGACACCAGCGCGATGGAGGGCCTGGTCGACGACCTGGTCCAGCTCGAGCGCCTGATCGGCGACATCCTGACCGCGGCCAGCCTCGACCTCACCCGTCCCGGCGACACCAACTCGCCGCTGCGCTGCGAGCCGATCGATCTCGGGCGGCTGCTCGAGCGCGCCGCCGCGGGCTCACGCGTAGCCTTTCCGAGCCACCCGATCGACCTCCGCCAGAGCGACGAGGTCGTGTTGGTGGACGCCGACGCCGCGCTGCTGCGCCGCGTGATCGACAACCTCCTCGACAACGCCCGCAAGTACAGCGAGCCGGGCACCCGCATCGCCGTGCACCTGCACGCCGGCGACGACGTGGTCCAGGTCCAGGTCCAGGATCAGGGCATCGGCATCGACGCCGCCGACCTCCCGCACCTGTTCACGCCCTTCTTTCGCAGCGACCGCAGCCGCGCGCGTCGCACCGGCGGCGTCGGCCTCGGTCTGACCCTCGCGCGCCGGATCGTCGAGGGCCACGCGGGCCACATGCACGTGGCCAGCCAGCCGGGCCTCGGCACCACTGTCACGATGGTGCTACCGCGCCTGCCGACCTGATGCGCCGGCCCGGATCCGCGCGGCGCACACGCGGGCGCTGATCCGGTCGCGTCCCGTGATAGCCTGCGCGCATGTCCCTGGCCGATGTCCGCCGCCGTCTGCCGGTCGTGCACAGCTTACCGAAGCCCGACAACCGCTGGACCAGCATGGAGGCGCGGGGCGTCGCCGCGGCGCCGCGCTGGGCGGTGTGGGAGCTGACCCTCGCCTGCGATCAGAAGTGCGCCCACTGCGGTCCGCGGGCGGGTCACCGCCGCCCCGACGAGCTCAGCACCGAGGAGTGTCTGCAGGTGGTCCGCGATCTCAAGGCGCTCGGCGCCGGCGAGGTCGTCCTGATCGGCGGCGAGGCGTACCTGCGCAACGACTTCATCCTGATCATCCGGGCGATCCGCGAGGCCGGGATGAGCTGCACGATGACCACCGGCGGCTACAACCTCACCAAGGAGCGCGTCGACGCGATGATCGAGGCCGGCATCGGCAGCGTCACCTTCTCGATCGACGGCCTGGAGGCCACCCACGACCGCCTGCGCGGGGTCCCCGACAGCTGGCAGCGGGCCTTCGCGGCCATGCGTCACGTGCGGGCCGCCGGCGGCAAGGTCGCGAGCAACGCGCAGATCAACGCCCTCACCCACGGCGAGCTGCTGCCGCTGTTCGAGCTGCTCGCCGACGAGGGCATCCATTCCTGGCAGCTGCAGATCACGGTCCCGCACGGCAACGCGGCCGACCACCCGGAGATCATCCTCCAGCCGCACATGTTCCTCGAGCTGTTCGAGACCCTCGACACCCTGCTCGACCGCTGTCAGGCACGGGGCGTGCGCCTGTGGCCCGGCAACAACCTCGGCTACTTCGGGCCGCTCGAGCGGCGCCTGCGACTGGCGCAGAAGAAGCACTGGCGCGGCTGCGTCGCCGGCGTGTCGGTGGTCGGCATCGAGAGCGACGGCGGGATCAAGAACTGCCCGAGCCTCGGCGGCGAGGTCAACGTCGGCGGCAACTGGCGCGTGCACGGTTTAAAAAAGGTGTGGGAGGAGAGCTACCAGCTCGGCTACATCCGCCAGCGCACCGTCGACGACCTCTGGGGCTACTGCCGCGAGTGCTACTACGCCGAGACCTGCATGGCCGGCTGCACCGCCGCCGCCGAGCCCCTGCTCGGCCGCCCCGGCAACAATCCCTTTTGCCACCACCGCGCCCTGACGATGGACCGCCAGGGCCTGCGCGAGCGCATCGAGCAGGTCCGCGGCGCCGGCGGCCAGGGCTTTGACAACGGCCTGTTCCGTGTCATCCGTGAGCACAAGGACCCGGCCATGCGCGCGCTGCATGGGCCGGTGGCGATCGAGGAGCCCCGGGTCTCACGTCTGGTCGAGCCGCACGGCCCCGGACGCCCCATCGACCTCGGGTGACACGCGGGCGTGCTCGAGCCGGGCGTGTCCGAATCGACATGCCCGATCGACCCGAGTTCTACTCGGCATGTCTCATGAGACATGCCCGATCGGCCAGGCTCGACGCTCAGGGGCCGGTGCTGCTGGAGCCGCTGGAGCTGCCCGCGTCGGTATCGGTGCCGCCGGTGCCGCTCGAATCGGTGCCGCCGGTGCCGCTCGAGTCGGTGCCGCCGGTGCTGCTCGAGTCGCTGGTGCTCGACCACTCGTCGGGGCCGGCGTAGGTCGAGGCGTCAGGGGTCGTGTCGAGGGTGGTGTTGGGACCGCTCGTGGTCGTCGGATCGCTCGTGGTCCAGGTCTCGTCCGGGCCGGCGTAGGTCACCCCGTCGCCGTTGCTCGGATCGTCGTAGGTGGTCTGGTCACCGTTGCCGGTGGATGAGCTGCTCGAGCCCTCGCTCGTCGAGTCGCTGGCCGCGACCGTGTCGGTGGCGTCGGTGTCGTCGTCGCCCTTGCTGGCGCAGCTGATGTCCGCGAAGCCGACGCCGAACGCGAGGCCCATCACCAGCCACACCGGCGCGCCGCCGCTGCGCACGGTCGTGCCGCAGAACGGGCACGCGGGCTCCTGCGAATCGATAAGGCAAGCACAGGCGGGGCAATCCATTAATGAGCGCATCGCCGCAAGGTATCAGCACCGGGGAGGTCTGGCGAGCGCCCGGGCGAGCCGGGCCCGCGGGCCCGCCGGATCGCCGGCCGAGCGGGCGTTGCGATAACATGGGGCCCGAAGGTGCCCGACCTCGCGCTCATCACCGCCATGACGCCGCTGACGGGCGCGGTCGCGCTCGTCATCCTGACGGTCATCGGCCTCGTCGCGGTCCACCGCGAGACCCTGCGCCGGGTCTTGCTGCGGGCCGGCGACCCGCGAGCGCTCGGGCTGTTTCGCATCACCTTCGGGCTGTGCCTGCTGCTCAACGTCGTCGAGGTCGCGCCGCATAGCCTCTATCTGTTCTCCGACGAGGGCCTGTTCCCCCACGCGGCGGTGGGCGAGATGATGGGCATGGACGCGATGCTCGGCGTCGGCGACGGCGTGCGCACCCCCGACGGCTTCGCCGATGGCGGCGCCCTGCTGCACTACCTGCTGAGCGGGCGCTGGTCGCTGCTGCACGTATGGGACTCGCCGGCGTTCGTGCACGGCTACCTGGCGGCCCTGATGCTCGCCTGCGTCGGCCTGGTGATCGGCTGGCGCAGTCGCGGCTGCGCGGTGCTGGGCTGGCTGCTCTACGCCGGCATGCTGCGCCGCGGCGACGCGCACTGGGGCGGCGAACAGGTGTTCTGCGCGCTGCTGTTCCCGCTGATGCTGTCGCGCTGCGGTGAGGCGTTCAGCGTCGACAACTTCCTGCGCTGCCGGCGACTGCGCGCGCGCGGCCTGCTGAGCCGTTTGGATGGACCGGGCGACGGCGCGGGCGCGGCCCCGAGTTCGGCGCACCCGCAGGGCCTGGCGGCGATCTACCGGCGCATCCCGGTGTGGCCGCAGGCGCTGATCGCCGCGCAGCTCGCGATCTGCTACGCGGCCAACGGCTGGGTCAAGAGCGGGCCGCTGTGGGTCTCGGGCGACGCGCTGATGTACTCGCTGCATCTCGACGCCTACGCCCGCCTCGACTGGCACCCGCTGGTCCTCGCGCTCGGCCCGGTCCCGCTGCGTCTCATCACCTGGACGGTGCTGTGGTGGGAGCGCCTGTTCCCGCTGGTGCTGATCGGGTTGTGGCTGCGCACGACCTCCGGGATCGGCGTCCCGGCGCTGACCGGCACGGCGCGCCGACTGGCCCGCGCCTGCTGGCTCACCCTCGCCGTCGCGCTCGCGCTGGCCGCCGCGCTGCCGGAGAACCTGGTCGAAAAGCCAGATGACCCGGCGCGATTCGAGCGCGCGATCGGCCTCGCGCTCGCGGCCGCGGGCATCGTGCTCGGCCTGGTACTCGCCGGCCGCGCCGGCCGCTGGACCCGGGGCCGCGGCGTCATGGTGCGCGTCGCCATGCTCTGGCTCGGCTTCGGCCTGGCCTTCCACGTCATGAACTTCGCGCTGCTCAACATCGGCGCCTTCGGCCTGGCGACCCTGTCCGCCTACCTGGTGTGCGGCGCCGGCCCGGCCGCGGTCCGGGCCGTGCAGCGGATCGCCCGGGCGCTCGCCCGCCGCGGTCTACCTGTCCCAGAGCACATGTCCTGTGAGACAGCCATCGCCGCCGAGGACCCCACGTTGCCGCAACATCGCCGCGACGCCGCGGCCCTGCCCGGCTGGGCGCTCGCAGGCGCGGGCGGCCTGCTGC
>NZ_JACCSO010000760.1 GCF_013812955.1 Nannocystis sp.
CGGTAGACCACGCGATTGAGGTAGTCGCGCTTGACCTCCAGCGAGTAGACGAAGTCGCCGGTCGCGTCGCGTGGGACCACCTGCATGACCCCGACGACCTGCGCCAGCTCGCCGTTGCCGAGCACGCCGACGGTGTACTCGGCGCCCGGCAGGAACTCCTCGACCAGCACCGGCTGGTGGTAATCGTATTGGAGCTGGCTGACGAGGGCCTGCAGCTCGGCCGGCGTGCGACACACCGATCGGTTGCGGATCCCCATCGACGAGCCCTCGCCGACCGGCTTGGCGAACAGCGGGTAGCGCAGGTCGACCTCGCCGAGCGGCTCGTCGGCGCCGATGATCTGAAACGGAGCGGTGGCGATGCCGTGGCCGGCGGCGAAGATCTTGGCGAGGCCCTTGTCGAGGGCCAGCGCCAGCGCGACCGGGTCCGAGCCGGTGTTGGGGATGCCGAGCATCTCCAGCATCGCCGGCACCTGGGACTCGCGACCGCGGCCGCCGACGCCCTCGGCGAAGTTGAACACGCCGTCGAGGCGGTCGCCCTGAGCCCGGCGGATCAGCGCGTCGAGCATCGGCGGGCCCCAGCCCAGGCGCTCGACCTCGTGGCCGAGCCGGCGCAGCGCCTGCGTGATCGCCTCGACCGTCTCCTCGGAGTCGAACTCCTCGTAGCGGTCGATCGGGTCGCCGGGGGCCAGGGGGATCTCGGGTTTGAGGTTGAAGGTCAGTCCGATGCGCATGATGGCCTGTGTTGGTGACCCATGGACCCGCGGCGCGGTGGCGCGGCGAGGAGGAGGAAAGTCGAGGCGTTAATAACCCAATGCCCGCCGCTCGCATCCCGGACCGGACGAGGTGCAGCGGGCACATCGTGGTCATCGGACGCGACCGTGGGACCGAAGGGGCTCCGATCGACGACGGCGGGCCGCTCCCCCGCTATATGGATAGAGGGCGGCGAGCGTCTCGTGCTCCGCAGAGTACGAGACAGAGGCAACGCCCGGGGGCGGCCAGCAGGGGGAGGTTCTTCAGGAGCGGGAAAACTGGGAGGTTCCAAAGCAAGGATCCAGCGCGCCCACCATAGCGAGATCGTTCGCAAGTGGAAGTGTTTTGTTGCGGCGCCCCGCCCGATCGTCCGGGCGCTGTCGGCCCGCTGTCGGCGCCGGCTCGAGCGCTCCACCTCGCCGCCGCCGGACTATCGGCGGTGGTGGGCTCATGCGCCCGTTTGCCTGTCGTCATGCGCCGGGGAAGCGCTCGACCGCGGGACCGTCGTCGCGGACGGCGACGTACAGGACCGCTTGACCCTGGTAGCAGATCGCACCGCGGGCGAGGCCGAGGACCCAGCCGTCGACCTCGGCCCGCAGCTCGCCCATCGGCAGCGCACGACCGTGCAGGTCGGTGAGCGTCGCCAGCAGCTCACCCTGGCGAAACAGCTGTCCCGGCGCGACGTGATAGCGAATGACGCCGCTGGCCGGCGCGCGTGGGGTGCTATCGCGCATCGTCGGGAACCCGGGCGCGGGTTGTGGGACCGTGTCGACCGGCTCGCGCCCGCCGGGCAGCATTTGGGCCCAGCGCATCATGTTGCGGACCCCGGCCAGACCGGCAGCGAGGGCGGCGGGATCGATCCCGCCGATCAAACCGAGCTCGACCGTGACGGCCGGGATGCGGGCGACGTTGAGGGCCGCGCCGGTGGTCGAGCGGTGCAAGCGCCTGGCGACGTAGCGGCTCGCCTCGAGCTCGTGGACCACCGGCAGACCGCTGGCCTCGCACAGGCTGGCCAATTGCTCCGCCAGCTGCAAGACGGCCGGGCGCTCCGCCTCGTCGCGATAGAGGATGCGATCACAGATGATGAAGGAGGCGGCCTGGAGCCCGTAGCAGTGCAGGTCGATGTAGAGGTCGGCGCTGGCCCGCAGCTCGGCGAACAGGGCGGCGTAGGCGAGCTCGGAGACGCCGGGGACTCCGAGGGCGCGCGCTGCTTCGACGGGGTCGTCGCCCGGGTACTCGTCGCCGGGGAACAGGCGGTTGGGGTCGCGTGGGTCGAGGTACGGCTCGCGGCGGTGGGTGTGCAGGCCGGCGGGGTTCAGGCTGGGGAGCGCGACGATGGTGCCGCGCAGCTCGGGGAGCAGCGCGGGGGTCACGAGGTCATGGATGACGGCCATGCCGGTGAGCTCGTCGCCGTGGATGTTGGCGGTCAGCCACAGGGTCGGGCCCGGTTGGTGGCCGCGGGCGATCACGACGGGCAGGCGCTCGACGTGGCCGGTCGGCAGGTCGGCGAGGATATACCAGCCATAGGCGATCTCGCCGGCGGTGGCGGAGGCTGTTCCAAAAGACAGGGTCCGGTGCGCGGTCATGTCGCGCGAGTGTGCCCGATCCGGCGCGGCACGGCCAAGCGCGCCGGACCCTCGACTGCTTCCCCGGCCGGTCCTCAACCGGGCTCGAGCACGAAGGGGTAGATGACGATGGCCTCGCCGCCCTCGGGTATCGGGAAGGTCCAGCGCTTGACCGCGGCGACGATGCAGAGGCCGACGTTGAGATCGCCCGTGGTGTTATCGGCGAGCTCGGCCTCGAGGATCTGCCCCTTCGGCCCGATGGTGAAGCGCACGCTGACCCGACCCTTCAGGTTGGGGTTTCGGGCCAGGCCCTGGTCGTAGCAGTAGCGGACCTCGTTGATATGCGCGCGCACGGTGCGGCGGAGGAAGTCCTTGTCGATCGACGTATAAACCTCGGCCCTGGCCAGACGCACGGTCGGCACCCGCACACCGCGGCCCCCGAAGCCGGCGCCGGCGCCACGGGCATAACCACCGCCGTAACCACTGCCGCCTCTGCCGAGGCCGACCAGGCCGAGGCCGCCGAGGCTTCCGCTCTCGTCGGTGGCGCTGTTCTCGACGCCGAGCGGCAGCTCGAGCGGGACCTCGATGGTGCGCAGGGTGCCGTCGGTCTGCTTCTCCTCGCGCTGCTCGACCGCGACGAAGCTGGTGTAGGCGGTCATGATTCGGTGCTTGAGCGCGAGCTCGGTGACGGCCGTGACGGCGGCGGTGTCGGGCGATCCGCTGCGCGCGCTCGGGTAGCCGAGCAGGTCGTCGACGTGACGGCGCGCCCACATCGAGGCCAGGCCGCTGTGCGCCTGACTCTGGCTGAAGTCGAGCTTCAGCGGGATCGAGATCGGGGCGCCGCCGAGCTTGCCCTTGAGCAGCGCCTGACCCTGCGGCGCGCCGGTGAAGCGGCCGAACACGACCACGGGCTGGCCGGCGAACAGGTCGGGGATCACAGCGGGGCTGAGATCGGCGATCGGCAGGCTGCCCCAGTCGATCTCGATGTCGGTGAGCACGGGCCGATCGATGTGGCTGTAGAAGCGCTTCACGACCTCGTCCGGATCTTCGCCCGGGCCGACGTAGGTGGTGCTGCCGCGGCCGATCCGGCCCATGCCGTCGAGCAGGTAGCGGTTGACCGAGCTGCCGACGCCGAGGCCGAACAGGCGGGCCTGGCCGAGCTGGCGCTCGATCTCGGCGAAGATCTGGCTCTCTCCGCCGATGAAGCCGTCGGTCAGGAACAACACCATGCGCAGGCGCTGCGGGTCGGCGGGCCGGGCCAGCGCGGCGGTGATGCCGGCCATCATCTCCGTGCCGCCGCTGCCCGCCGACTGCTCGAGGAAAGCGAGCGCGCGCTGGCGGTTGTCGGCGGTGTTGGTGAGCGGCTCCGGGGCGACCTGCTCGGCGCTGCCGGCGAAGCGGATCAGCTGGAAGGTGTCGTCGGGGCCGAGGTCGGCCAGCGCCTTGCGCACCGCGGAGCGGGCGGTGTCCAGCGGGAGGCCCGACATCGAGCCGGAGGTGTCGACCACGAACACGAGCTCGCGCGGGCGCGCCTGATCGCGCGAGATGCCGCGCGGCGGCTCGATCGTCAGGGTGAAGTAGCCCTCGCCGTTACCTGTCTTTTGGGCCATGAGCTGGGCGCGCGGCTCGAGGCCGGCGAGCTGCCACGACAGCGAGAAGTCGCGGTTCGCTCGGGCGGGGCCGTCGGCGAGCTCGAGGTGGGTGATGGCGCCGGCGCGTTCGATCTGCAGCGCGTGGTACTGCGAGCGCAGCTCACGGACCGGCGCGCCGGCCTCGATCGTGACCTGGACCTCGACCTTGGAGCAGCTGACGACGCCCTTGGCGAGCTGCGGCGAGCGCAGGCTGGCCGCGTCGGGCACGGCGGCGGTGTTGCCGTTCCAGTCGGCCGCGCCGCTGATGTAGCGCGGGCCGATCACGGTCGGCAGGACCAGCTCGTAGCGGCCGTCCTCGCGCCGCAGCGGCTGGACGAGGTGGATCTCGACCTCGACCGTGCCGCCCGGCGGGATGTTGGCGACGGCCTGGGCGAACACGTTGGGTCGGTTTTGCTCGAGCAGGGCCGCGGTCTGGCCGGCGTCGCGCGCGGCCTCGTAGGTCTTGCGGGCCTCGTCGCGGCGCTTCATGACCCCGTGGATCTGCTTGCCGTCGACGCGGATCCAGTAGTCGTCGACCGCGGCGTCGGCGGGCAGCGGGAAGTTGTAGCGGGCCTCGAGGCGGTCGGGCAGCGGGTTGTGGAACACCTGCACGACGCTGGTCTCGGCGATGGTGCCGACGACGACGGTGTCATATCGGGTCTCGCGCAGCGGCAAGCCGAGCCAGGTGTCGCCCTGTCGCACCGCCATGCGGCCCTGTTCGGGCGCGCTGTCGGGGTCGATCGGGCTCGCCTCGGTGGGCGGACCGTCGCTGCTGCAGCGGGCGTCGTCGTCCGCGGCGATCGCGGGTTCCATGTGACCTTCGCGGGCCAAGGCTGGTTCGGCCGCGGCGCCGCACGCGGCGTCGCAGTCGATGTCGCCCGGCGTCGAGGCGTCATGATCACCGAGCGGGGTGCAGGCGCTGACCCCCGCGAGGCTGGCGAAGCTGAAGAGACGACACAGGAGCGAACTGGAGCGGTGGAGTCGAAGGTCGAGCATCGGTGGCCTCTCGCCGGATACGGGCGACAGACACCGGCGCGCGGGCCAGGTTCCCGCCGGCTCCACGGGCGGGTCCACGGGCGGGTTCGTGCCGGGGTGACCGCGCCAATCGCGTCGTATAGAATCTCGCGGTCGGATGAAAATCATCGATCGACGACGCGGATGGGGATCGGGGCTGGGGCTGGCGAGCGCGCTGCTGACCGGCTGCTATCGCGGCGGCACCCCGCCCATCCTGTGTGAGGGCGCCGCGTGCCAACTGAGCAGCAGCAGCGGCAGCAGCAGCGGCGAGCCGGCGACCTCGACCACCGCCGTGCCGACCACGGGCGAGCCGAGCACGGGCGAGCCCAGCACGGGCGAGCCCAGCGACGACTCGATCACCTTTCGCCTCGACTCGCTGACCTTCATCGACCCGCACCTGTTCCTGACCCAGGGTGACCCTGCGATCTGCGTCAACGATGTCACCGGCTTCGTGAACGTGGCGCTCAACGACGACGCCATGAGCGGCCAGTTCAACCTGCTCGCGCGCTTCGAGGACTTCGAGGGCGTCAACGAGATGCGGCTCGTCGACGCCGACTGCGAGGAGCCGGCGGTGGCGGGCGGACGGCGCTTGTGCACCCCGAGCATCAAGACCCAGGCGGTGTTGCTGACGACCGCGAAGGTCGACGTCGGCGGCTGCCGCGAGCTCGACCCGGCGCACCATCAGGCGATCACGCTGCCGGACATCCATGACCCGCAGGCGCCGTGCGTGCGCAGCAATCAGGTCGACTTCTCGATCCCGGTCAGCGCCTCGGTCGGCGCGCTCAACCTGCGTGACGCGCAGTTCGCCGCGCGCCTCGACGCCGCCGTCGATCCGCAGCGGCTCGAGGACGGCCTATTGACCGGCTTCTTGACCAAGGCGGTCGCCGAGGACCTGAACTTCCAGAACGACATGATCGGCACCATCAACCTCTGGTCCCTGATCGACAGCCCCGCCTGCATCGAGGGCTACCCGGACTACCTGCCGAGCGTCGACGAGTTCCTGATCAATGATCTGCCGGTGACCGGGGTGTGGCTGGCGATCAACTTCACGGCCGAGCGCGTCGACTATGTCAGTCCCTGAGCGCTCCGAGCGCGGGCGCGCCTGTGCGCCTGTGCAGGGGTCGGGAACTTTCGCGGGCCGCGGTTGTTAAGCGTGGGGTGACCCGCTCGCCCACGTCTGCTGCCGCGCTCGCCGAGGTCGTCGTCAGCCTCGGCGGCACGATCCTCGATGTGCGTCACGTCGGCCGCGCCGCCGGTCGCGCCTCGGCCTGGTCGCCGTGGCTCGCGCGCTACACCCTCGGCGAGGGCCCGGACGTGAACCTACCGGTGGAGATCGCCGGCAGCGACGCCTCGGGGCGGTTCACGGCGGTCGAGGCGTGTGCTGGCGGGATCCGCGTCGCTCTGGCCGCGGGCATGTCCGGCGAGATCGTGCGCGACGGGGCGGTGCTGGCGGTCGAGGCGCTGTTCACGGGCGGGCAGACGGTCGTCACGCTGCAGCCCGGCGAGCGCGCGACGCTGCATATCGGGGCGCTCGAGCTGGCGATCCGCGTCGAGGCCGCTGTGGACGTCCCGCGCTTCGCCGGCGCCACCCTCGATCGTCCGCTGTGGCTGGCCCAGGGCGCGTCGCTGCTGCTGTTCGCGGCGCTGCTGGTGATCGTGCGGCACCGCGCGCCGATCGACGCCTCGCGCTTCGAGGACGCGGAGGTCCAGGCCCAGCTGATCCGCTACTTCGGGCCGACCGGGCCCGCGACCCCCGAGGCCGCCGCTGCCACGGAGCCCGGAAGGGTGCGGCCCGATGCGTCGAGGTCGTTCGCGTCGCGCCCGCCGGCCCCGCGTCCCCCGGCACCGCCGGCGCCCTCGGTCGCGGCACCGGCCGCGCCGGCCACGGCCGTATCGACCGGTCCGATCGGACATGACCCTTCGGACATGGCCAAACATGCAGGTATCCTCGGCATGGCCGACTTCCTGCGCGCGATCGAGGAGGCGAGGGTCGCGGCCCTCGAGTCGATGACCCACTACACCCCCAGCGCCCGCGACACCGCGGTCTGGGTGGCGGCGGCCGGTCGCGATCCGATGCGCGGATTGACGGCGGGTCTCGGCCTCGCCGGCACCGGTCGTCAGGGCGGCGGGGACGGCCGAGGCGTGATCGACCTCGACCTCGGCTCGCTGCTGTTCGCCAAGGTCGGGGCCGACGGCAAGCGCCATTACGGCGGGCCGAAGCGGGCCGCCCGCGAGAAGTTCGCCGAGCGTGACCCGAGCCCGCAGCCGGAGCATCGCCACAGCGTGGTGTGGACGGCCAGCGTCGGCCGCGATCTGATCCGTGGGGTCGTGCAGCGCAACAAGCCGGCGGTGCGCCAGTGCTTCCGCGAGGGCATGGTCCGCAACCCCGGACTGAGCGGCGAGGTCGAGGTCGGCTTCACGATCCAGGGCGATGGCAGCGTCGCGTATCCGACGGTCGTGCACAGCAGCGTCGCCGACCCGGCGGTCGAGGCCTGCGTGACGACGGCGATCAAGGCCTGGCGCTTCCCGGTGTTCGTCGCCAGCGGCGGCGATGTCGACGTGCGCTTCCCGTTCACCGTGGGCGCTGCATAACGACGCCGCGGAGCGATGGACGGAACGCCGCGGAGCGATGGACGGAACGCCGCGCAGCGGTGGACGCCCAAACGCATCACGCCGGAGACGCGGCGTCTCCGACGTTTCGCACGAAGAGGGGGCTACTTCTTGCCGAACAGGCCGCCGAGGCTCGACGTGACGCTGCCGAGGTCGACGCCGCCGATGGCGCCCGCTGCCGAGCCGAGCGCCGAGTCGAGGTGCCCGCCGACGGCGTCGGGGAGCTTGCCCTTGAGGAAGCCGACGACGGTCTCGGCGGCGCTGCGGGCCTGGGTCTCCGAGATGCCGGTCTTGTTGACGATCTGCTTGATGAGCTCTTCCATGTGATCCTCCGGTGAGCGAGTGAGCGCGCGAGTATCCGCGCGGCCCCAGGCGGCGTCAACGTCGCTCACGGCGGGACCACGATGGGGGCCTCAATCAGGCGCGGACGGCCGCGCGGGTCGTCGTCGTCGGGGATGAAGCGCGGCTGTTCGCGGGGCGCGCCCGGGGCCGCGCCATGCTGAGATAGGGTGGTCGGCTTCCAGCGCCGTGGCACCCTGTCGATCGCGATCGGATAGATCGTCAGCGCGCCGTCGCGGCCGACCACCAGGCGCAGGAACTGCTTGTAATCCGGGATCCCGAGCCCGCTGAAGGCCTCGTTGCTGTGGCGACCATAGAGGTTGATCGAGATCAGCAGGTAGAGGCCCATCACCAGGGAGCCGATCAGCCAGCCGCCGAAAAACAGCGCGACCAGAGTCAGGCCGACGTGCGCGAGGCCGCCGAAGCTCCAGCCGGCCGCCTGCGCGACCAGGCCGATCGACCAGCCGATCGTCAGCGCCGCGCCGATGTGGGCGAGACCGTGCGAGAGGCCGCCGAAGTAGCGATACCAGGTCTTGTGGGTGTCGGTGAATACGACGAAGCCGAGCAAGGCCAGCACGATGGTCGTGAACGACGCGGGCGAGCGCAGGGTCGCCGTGCAGGTCTCGGTCAGGGCCGGCAGCAGATCGGCGTGCAGGTAGCCCTGCAGACCGCCGAGCAGGTTCCAGCCGACCAGCAGGTAGAGCAGGCCGGTCATCGCGCCGAAGGTCGGGCTGTGGCGGATGAAGAACAGGTTTCGCCAGGCGAGGCGCCGCGAGGTGGCGATGTCGGGGTACGAGGCGCGCAGGGTCTTGCCGTCCGGCAGCGGGGTCTGCTTGAAGGTGTGGGTCGGGTGCAAGAACGCGCCGCCGCTGCCGGAGGTGATCTTCTGCGAGCGATCGTCGAGGCTGGCGTGGCGGCGGTAGTGGTGGAAGTCGCCGGAGAGGTTGACCCGCACTCGCCCCTGAAAGATCGTCTCCTCGAGGAACACGAGGTTGCTGTCGCGACGCATGCGCGCGCGCTCGTCGGCCTCGACCTCGTGCTCGAACACCCAGTGCGGCTCGGCGGTGCAGAGGATGACCCGCGCCGTCGGGCCCATCTGCGCGGCGATGCTCTTGAAGTAGGCGACCTGGGTGGCGTCGATGTCGGCGCCGAGCTGGGTGTCGACGCCGATGACCCACCAGTCGTGCGGCAGGCGCAGCGCGAAGTAGCTGCGGCGCTGGCCGAGCTTCCACCCGCAAAACCACTCCTTCTCGGTGAACAGGCGCACGAACGACGCGAGGTTGTCGTACCAGTCGTGGTTGCCGGGGATCGCGAACAGATGCGGGTGGTCGCCCTCGGTCCAGCCCATCGCCGCATGGAAGGGCATCACCAGCCGCTGCTCGTAGGCGGCGCGGCTCGGGGTCGGATAGACCTGGTCGCCGCCGAACACCAGCACCTCGCCGCGCCGGGTGCTGTGACGCTGGCCGTCCGGCGCCTCGAGCTCGAGCTGCGGGCGGGTCGCGGTGTAGGCGATCGCGTAGGTGGGGTCCCAGCCGTCGCCGGTGTCCGCGATGTAGTCGAGCACGATCTCCTCGCGCGGCTCGCTGGTGCCGTCGGCGCGGGTGCGGGTCGTGAAGTCGAAGAGGGCGTAGGTCTCGCTGGTCCGCGGGTCGATCTGCCGGCGATCGAAGTCGGCGCCGAGGAAGGTCGAGGTCGCGACCTGGCGGGCGGTCTGGATCAACTGCAGCGGCGAATACCAGCGCACCATCCCGGCCGGTTCGTAGGGGAACTGGGGCGTGCCGACCATCGCTGCAGGGTCGCATGTGGGGACGCTGCGGGGAAGCCGTGGCGCGGTCCGGGCGCGAGCGGCGGCGCGTTGCAGGCGGGCCGGGTTTGCGCGAGCCTTGCGGCATGACAGGCTCCGAGTCCTCCATGCAGCGCGAAGTGATCCGAACCGCCGACGCCCCCGGGGCGATCGGCCCCTACAGCCAGGCGATCGCCGTGCGCGGCGGCCGGACCGTCTACACCTCCGGCCAGATCCCGCTCGACCCGGTGACCCTGCAGATCGTCGGTGACGGCGACATCGTCGCCCAGACCGAGCGCGTGCTCGACAACCTGCAGGGCGTGCTGGCGGCGGCCGGCGTCGGCTTCGAGCACGTGGTCAAGGCCGGCATCTTCCTCGCCGACATGGGCCACTTCACCAAGGTCAACGATCTCTACGCGCGCCGCTTCAGCAAGGATCCGCCGGCGCGCTCGACGGTGCAGGTCGCCTACCTGCCGCGCGGCGTGCTGATCGAGATCGACATGATCGCCGTCGGTCCCTGAGCTGGAGGTGATGTTGACGGGCCGGGGACGACGGGCGCTATGGATCGCCGCCGGGCTGCTGCTGGCCGGTCTCGGCGGGCTTTTGGCCTGGCTGTGGCTGGCGCCGCCGCCGAACGGCCCCCGCATCGACGAGGACCTGGGTCTCACGCCGACCCCCGCGGCGCCCGCGCCGGTGCTGACGCGCCTGCGCGGGCGGGTGCTGCTCGAAGCCCTGTCCGAGCAGGCAGGTTCGAAAGACCATGTCCCGGAGGACATGGCGCCAGGGACAGGGCCCGAGGGACAGGTGGGCGCGGAGCCGAGCCCGCCGCCGGCGGGCAGCTGCAAGGCGGTGGTGTGGCGAAACGCTCAGCGGCTCGCGGAGGCGAGCTGCGACGCGGACGGCAGCTTCGCTGTGATGTTGCCGGCGCTCCCGGCCTCCACCACCGGGGCGCCGCTCGAGGTCGCGGTCGAGATGCTGGTGCCCGGTCGGCTGCGCGCAGTGCTGACCGCGCCGGTGGTCGCGGGCACTGAAGTGGTGCTGCCGACGGTCGCGCTCGGGCTGGCGTCGCAGCTGCAGGGCGAGGTGCTCGATCGGCGCGGTCAGCCGGTGGCGGGGGTGGAGGTCGCGGCGCTGCCGATGCCGAGCCTCGGCGAGCCCGAGCCGTGGCGCGTGGAGAGCGGCGCGGACGGGCGCTTCACGCTCGACACGGTGCCCGAGGGGCCGATCCGGCTGCGTGCGACCCGCCCTGGTTATGCACTGACGATCACCGACGCCTACGCGCCGGAGGGTGGGGTGGTGATCGTGCTCGACGAGCTCATGGCGCTGCAGGGCGCGGTGATCGGCGACCCGGCGCTGGTCAGTCGCGCGCGCGTGCGGCTCGAGGGCTCCTCGCTGTGGCCGCCGCTGGTGCAGCCGGTCGCGCAGGGCGGCGGCTTCGAATTTCCCGAGCTGGTCGACGGCGTCTACGGCCTGGTCGCCACCGTCGAGGCGCTCGCGCCGGGCGGCCAGGAGTACGCCTCGATCCCGCTCGAGAACCTCGCCCCGGGCTCGGAGGTCGGGCTGGCGCTGGCGCTCGCGTATCGCATCCCGACGCGGGTGATCAGCCCCGACGGATCGCCGGTCGCCGGCGCGCGCGTGACCGTCGGTTACGCCAGCGTCGGCATGCTGCAGCAGGTCGGAGAGACCGGTCCCGACGGACAGGTGGCGATCGGCCCGACGGTGCCCGGACCCTATGTCGTGCGCGCCGACGCCGACGGCTTCTTGCCGAGCGAGACTTTGAGGGTCGACCTCGGCGCCGCCCCGCTGCCGACCCAGACGCTGACGCTGGTGCGACCGGGGCGGATCAGCGGCACCGTCGTCGACGAGGACGGGCGCGCGGTCGCCGACGCCAGCATCGTCGTCGACAGCGAGAACCTCTACAGCTTCAACGAGGGCAGCACGCGCGCGGGCACCTTCACGGCGCTGGTGCGCGGCGGCAGCCTCGGGGTCACGCGCGGCGCGGTGCCGCCGATCCCCCTGATCACGGCGATGGAGGGCAGCAGCGCGGCCAGCGGCCTGATGGCCAGCAGCGACGAGGCGGGCCGCTTCTCGCTCGAGCTGCTGATGCCCGGCACCTACCGCCTGCGCGCCGTGCACGGGCGATTTGCGGCCTCGCCGGTGGCCGTGCTGCAGCTCGGACCCGGAGCGACCCGCGAGGGCGTGGTGCTGGTGCTCGGCCGCGGGGTCCACCTGACCGGCCGCCTGCTCGACGGCAACCGCCAGCCGCTGGCGGGGATCCGCGTCGAGCTCGGCGACGGCACCGAGGTCCTCACCGACAACTTCGGGGTGTTCGACGCCGGCTACCGCCGCGGTCGCGAGCGCCTGGTGCTGCGCGGGCCCGGCTTCATCCCGCAGGTGGTCGAGGTCGAGCTCGGGCGCAAGGATGTCGAGCTCGAGCGGATCTTGTTGCCCGCCGAGGGCGAGGTCGAGGGGCGGGTGGGGGACAGCAACCACCAGCCGATCGCCGGCGTGCGCGTGACCCTGACCCCGCGCGACGGACTCAGCGCGACCACCGTCGCCTGGACCGACGAGCGCGGGCTGTTCGCGCTCACGGACCTGGCCCCGGGCGGCGCCGAGCTCGAGCTCGAGCACCCGGATTACGCGCCCTCGGTCCGCGCGCTGCGGGTCCCCGCGCGGGCCGGCGCGGCGCCGCTCGAGCTCGAGC
>NZ_JACCSO010000767.1 GCF_013812955.1 Nannocystis sp.
CTGCGATGCGAGCCTGGAGCTGTTCGAGCGTCATGGGCGTGGCGACCTCGATCGGCTCCGCGACGAGCGCCGCGTGCACCAGCGCCGACTCGTCGAGCACCGGCGCGGACCCCGTCGGCACGGACACGTCGGTCATCGCGCCCACGTCGGTCGGCACGCTCATGTCGGTCATCGCGCTCATGGCGAAGAGCGTGAGCAGGAGGACCGCGAGTGAGAGCCGCCTCGCCCGCCTCGCCCGGAGATCCGCAGCGTGCATCATTCGCGGATCATAACAGGCCATGCCAGCGCCGGGCAAAACACGTCGAGGTCCGCGCCAATCCGGCGCTCACGCCTTTGCTGCGTCGTCGGTCGATGCGTCGTCGGTCGATGCGTCGTGGCTCGCTGCGTCGTGGCCCGGTGCACCGTCGCTCTTGGGACTCGCGCCGTGGGCGGTTCCGGGCGTATCATGCCGGCCATGGCGAAGGCGGAGCGGCTCGTATTGGTCGATGGCACCTGGCTGGTATACCGGGCCTTCTTTGCGATCCCTGCGAGCCTGGCGACGAAGAGCGGCTTGCTGACGAACGCGACCTTCGGCTTCGCGACGATGTTTCGCAAGCTCTTCACCGGGCGCATGCCCGAGCGCGGGGCGGTGGTGTTCGACTCGTCGGCGCCGACGCACCGCGAGCTGCGGTTCCCGACCTACAAGGCGCAGCGCCCGCCCATGCCCGCCGAGCTCGCGCAGCAGCTCGCCTCGATCGATCGGCTGGTCGCCGCGAACCGCTTCCCGATGATCCGCCGGCCCGGCTACGAGGCCGACGACATCATCGCCACTCTGGCCAGGCGCGGCGTCGAGGCCGGGCTGGAGGTCGTGATCGTCGCCGGCGACAAGGACCTCGCGCAGATGGTCGGCGAGCACGTGCGCATGCAGGATACGATGCGCGACGTCACCTACGACGCGGAGCTGGTGCGCAAGAAGTGGGGCGTGGCCCCGGCCGTGATCCCGGATCTGCTCGCGCTGATGGGCGACTCGGTCGACAACATCCCCGGGGTGCCCGGCATCGGCCAAAAGGGCGCCGCGGGGCTGCTCGAGAAGTACGGCTCGCTCGACGGCGTGCTCGCCCACCTCGGGGAGCTCAAGGGCAAGCAGAAGGCCTCGCTCGAGGAGCACCGCGAGGCCGTGAAGCTCTATCGTGAGCTGGCGACCGTGGACGTCAACGTCGAGCTCGACGTGACGCTCGACGGCCTCCGCCTCACGCCGCCGGACCCGAAGGAGCTCGACGCGCTGTACCGCGAGCTCGAGTTCTACTCGCTGCTGACCGGCGGCGGCGCGGCAAAACTGGGCGATGCGCCCGATATCGACGTGGAGGTCCACGCGACCATGGAGGCCGCCAGCGCGGCGCTCGCGGGCCTGCCCGCGGGGCAGCAGATCGCGATCGTCCCGCTGTTCGAGCCGCCGGCGCGGGTCCACCACGCGCAGCTCGTCGGCGTCGCGCTCGCCACCGCGGGCCGGCGACCGCTCTATCTCGCGTTTCGCGGCCTCGGTCCAGCGCTCGGCGACCCCGCGGTCGAGCTGCTCCGCGCTCTGCTCGCCGACGAGACGCGCCCGAAGGTCGTGCACGACGTGAAGCAGCTGGCGATCCTCTGCGCGCGCCACGGCCTCACGCTCGGCGGCCCGATCTTCGACACGATGATCGCGTCGTTCCTCGTCGATCCCGCCAAATGCATCCCCCATACGCTCGAGCAGATCGCCAGAGAATATGTGCAGCGCTCGCTGCCGCCATTAAAATCTTTGCTCGGGGGCGGGCAGTCCGCGCGCTCCCCCGGCGCGGTCGCGGTGGGCGCGGCTGCCACCTACGCGGCCCAGCTCGCCGACGTGATCCTCGCGCTGGCGCCGGTGCTCGGGCGACGCCTGGCGGAGGAGGGTCAGGTGGCGCACTGGGAGGCCCTCGAGCACCCGCTCGCCTACGTGCTGGCGCGGGTGGAGCTCGCCGGCATCGCCGTCGACCGCGACGACCTGGCGCGAATGAGCGACGAGTTCAACGCGCGCAAGCTCGAGATCGAGAAGCGCATCTATGTTCTGGCGGGGCACGAGTTCAACATCGCCTCGACCAAGCAGCTCGCCGACGTGCTCTTCGAGGAGCTGAAGCTGCCGGTCGTGAAGAAGATCAAGACCGGCTACTCGACCGACGCGGAGGTGCTGGAGCGCCTCGCCCCGAAGCACGAGATCGCCCAGCAGGTGCTCGCGCAGCGCGAGCTCGCCAAGCTCATCAACACCTACACGGACGTGCTGCGCGAGGCGATCGCGCCCGAGACCGGGCGCATCCATGCGAGCTTTCAGCAGACCACCGGCGTATCGGGCCGCTTGATCTCCACCGACCCCGACCTCCAGCGCACGCCCACACGCACACCCGAGGGCCGCCGCATCCGCCGGGCCTTCGTCGCGCCGGCGGGCATGTCGCTCATTTCGGCGGATTGGAGCCAGATCGAGCTCCGCGTGCTGGCGCATTTCAGCAAGGACATCCGCCTCATCGAGGCGTTTCGCGACAAGCTCGATCTGCACCGCCGCACCGCGGGTCTGCTGTTCCAGGTCGCTCCGGAGCAGGTGACGAAGGAGCAGCGCAACGTCGGCAAGACCGTCAACTTCGCGACCATCTATGGGCAGGGTGCGACCGCCCTCGGGCAGATCCTCGGGGTCGCGCGCAAGGACGCGCAGCGCTACATCGAGACCTACTTCGAGCACTACAGCGGGGTGCGTCGCTGGCTCGATGCCACGATCGCCGAGGCCCACGAGAAGGGCTATGTGACCACCCTGCTCGGGCGGCGCCGGTATATCCCCGAGCTCTCGCAGCGAAACGCCTCCGATCGCGCCGCGGGCGAGCGCATCGCCGCGAACACGCCGATCCAGGGGTCCGCGGCGGATCTATGCAAGCTGGCGATGTTGCAGATCGACCGGGGGCTGCCGGCCGTGGCCCCGCACGCCCGCATGCTGCTGCAGGTCCACGACGAGCTCGTATTCGAGGTGCCCGAGGCCGAGGTCGCGGCCACCAGGGAGCTCGTGCGCGCGGTGATGGAGCGGCCCTACCCGCTCGACGTCCCGCTCGAGGTGAGCATCGGCGTCGGCCCGAGCTGGGGCGACGCGCATTAGTCAGCCCCGGGGTCAGCCCGGGGTCGGCCCGGACCGGGACGACCTTTTTTTGATCTTAATCTTAAAGGCTCGCGCCAGTTCGGCGTTGACCTCCTCGACGGAGAAGCGCAGCGGATCGTAGTCGGGCTGTTCGTCGTCGTATTCCTCGTAGTCTTCGTCGTCCGCCTGCTCGGCGTCCCGTCCGGATGTCGGGTCCTCGAGCAGCTCCTGGAGCCCGTAGATCCCGCCGCAGTCCTCGGGGGGTCCGGCGCGGCGGCCGTCCACGCACGTCGGCGCCGCGCCCGGGGCCTCCCCCTCGTATACCTGCTCGACCTCGATGTCATGCACCCAGGCGTCGCCGAAGTCGATGATCGCCCGCAAGCCCGCGGACGCGGTCACGTAGTACACGTCGCAGGGCGGCGATGTCACGGGACGGGTCACCATCGACCGCGACCCGCGGGGGATTGACCGCTCGGCGGTCGGAGGTCCACACTCGATGCGCCGATGTTCACCAAGGGCCTCTACGTCTTCCTGGCGCTCGTCGCCTCCGCGGCCATGACGGCGCTCGTCCGACGGCGCGCCCGGGCCCAGGAGGCCCGCGGCGGGTGCGTCGCTTGCGGCTCGCAGGAGCTCGAGCGCGTCGACGGGCTCGCACACTGCCGCGCCTGCGGCTACGCCGGGGCGGCCGACGGTGGCGGCGCCCTGAGCGAGGACGAACTCGGGGCGATCCACAGCGCTGGCGACTCCGAACGCCGGCGCTGAATGCCGCGACTGTGAGCCGCGGGCTCAGCCGATCGGCTCGGTGCTGGGGCCCGGGGTGTCGCTGCAGTTCCAGCGCACGTTGTCGAGGAACACGAAGCTGTCCCAGTTGACGTCATCGAGGTCGAAGATGGCGAGCACGAGCTCGATGGTCTCGCCGGGGACGACGTCGGCGGTGGTGGTCAGCCAGCGGGTGCCGGCGCTGTAGCGCATGCAGGTGCCGGCGAACTCGGGCCGGTCGCCGGCGTCGTCGTAGAGCTCGAGGAACGCGGCGTTGAGCGAGAGGGCGTTGCCCTGCATGTCGAACGATACGTTGCCGGTCCACTTCTCCGACTCGATCCAGCCGATGAACATATCATTGTAGGGTCGGTCCTTCCAGATCGGGTACTCCTTGGTCAGGAACGCCAGGTCGAAGCTGAGCGACTCGGCGCCGGCCGGCACCACCGCCGTGAATCTCAGCTCCTGATAATCATACTTGAAGCCGCTCTGATTGAACTGCGGCTGGATCGACTTCGAGCAGTCGCCGGTGCCGACCTGCGCGGGGTCCACGAGGCAGTCGCCCTGGACCGGCTTCTTGGCGATCGGCGGGGGGAACTTGGTGGTGTCCATGCCGTCGCCGGGGTCGAACCACGAGTTGCAGTGAAAGGCCACGTCGCCGGGGTCGGCGGGCGCGTCGTTCATCTCGGCGAGGTCGCCGGTGCTGATCACGAGGAAGCCCTGGCCCTCGCGCGCGGTGAAGGTGTCGGCCTCGCCCCACTTGCCGATCACCTTGAGCCCGGCGGCGTCGCCGTCGAAGCCGCCGGTGACCGCGAGCTCGCCGGGGCAATTGAGGCCGATCGCCTGCAGCGGGTCGCCGCCGAGCTGGTCGCAGGGGGTGTGCTGCTCGGCCTCGCAGGCGGCCCCGCCGAAGTCGGGCATGCCGAGATCGAGCAGCGGGCCGTCGGTCGTCACGCCGTCGCTGGTCGGCGCGCCGCTGCTGTCCTCGAGCGTCGTACCCTGGCCGCTCGAGCTCGTCGGTTGTTCGCCGCCGCTGCTGCTGCTGCTGCCCGGCTGGGTCGCGCTGGTGATCGCGGTCGCGCTGGTGGTGGCCGCGCTGTTGTCCTCGCCGCAGGCCAGGGACAGCGCGACGAGGGGGACGAGCGTGACGTGCAGGAGCCGGACCAGGCGCATGGGCCGCCAGACTATCACGGGGTGTGGCACGGCCATTTCGGTGATCGAGGGTGCCGGCTTGACTGGCGCCGCGCCGACCTGCACGCTGCCGCGGATCATGAGCGAGGCAGTGGAGAGCATCGACACCCAGGAGGCGCTGGAGGCCCTGATGGGGCCCGAGGGGCCGGCGGCGATCATCGACTTCTGGGCCGGATGGTGCGGGCCCTGCAAGGCGATGGCGCCGCAATTCGCGGCGGTCGCGGCCGAGCTCGCCGGCCAGCCGCTCAAGTTCTACAAGCTCGACACCGAGCGCCACCCCGAGCTCGCCCGGGCCTTCAACATCCGCTCGCTGCCGACCCTCCTCCTGGTCCACCGCGGCGAGATCAAGGACGCCCTGATCGGCGCCCAGCCGGCCGCGACGATCCGCAAGAAGGCCGAGTGGCTCCTGAGCAAGGCCGAGGGCCGGGGCCTCTGGGCGCGCCTGTTCGGCTAGTACCGCTGGCCCGAAGTCCTTCCGGGGCTCTCAGGCATGCGCAATCAGCGTCCAGCCGAAGTCCCGGACCAGGGTCTCGATGATGGCATCACGTGAGTCGCAGAGGGGTGTTGGCTCCCAG
>NZ_JACCSO010000013.1 GCF_013812955.1 Nannocystis sp.
GCCCAGGGGTGTGCTCCCTGCGGCCTGGCGCGACGGACGGGCCCCGGCGCTCACGGGCCGACTAGGGCTCGCCTCCGCCGCCACCCGTCGCACCCATCATCGCCGCGGCGCGCAGCATCCCGCCACGGCCGCCGACGCGGTCGCACATCACGTACGGCTTGAGCTGCTGGTTGCCCTCGGCGTCTTTATCGAGCTTGGTCTCGTAGATCATCAGCCGCTGGATCTTCTGCTCGCGGGGCACGATGTCGCCGCGGGCCTTGTCGGCCAGGCATTGATTCTTGGCGAAGCGCGAGGTGATGCGTTTGGCCTTCTTGTCGGCCAGCTCGCGGTACAGGCCGGCGCGCGCCGCCGCCAGCCCCTCGTCGGTCGCCGTCTCCTTCTTCTCGACCGCCGCGATCACGAAGCCGTCGGTCGCCTCGAACACGCCGTCGATGAACTCGGCCTTCGGATCCGCCGCCCACGCGGCCTTGGTCAGCTCGGCGTTCTCACCGAGCCCGGGGATCGGCCGCTCCCGCGCGAACAACCCGGTGACCCGGATCTCCGGGCCGGTCGCCGCCTCGACCGCAGGCGCCCCGCCGAGCTCCCCCTCGATCGGCAGCGCGTCGATGCCCGGCTGGTCCTGACCGAGCGCGTCCGGGCTCTTGAACAGCTCCGTCAGCTGCTTGCCGTCCTTGAGCGCCTGCAGCGCCTCCGCGGCCGCCTGCTTCGCCAGCGCCTTGCCCCGCTCGCGCACCACGCCCTCCTCCGCCAGCTCGCGCAGCGCCTCCTCTTGCGGCACGTCGCCCTCGCGCAGGCCGTCGACGCGCACCAGGTACAGGCCCTCCTCGCTCTCGACCACCGGCGAGGTCTCGCCCGCCTTCAACGTCGCCGCGGTCGTATCGATCACCGGGTCCAGGCCGGTGCCCGTGCCGTCGACGCTGGTCCAGCCGTAGTCACCGCCGCGCGCGGCCGTCATCGGATCCTCGGACACCTGCCGCGCGATCACCCGGAAGTCCTCGCCGTCCTTCATCCGCCCCGCCGCCGCCGCGCTCTTCGCCGTCGCCGCCTTGAGCTCCGCCGCGTACTTCGCCTTCGTCTCCTTGTCGGCGTCCTCGGCCGGCGGCTGCGGCTTCTTGATCTGGATGTAGCGCAGGCGCAGCTGCTTCGGCAGCTTGGTGAAGCGCACGCCCTGGGCCTCGAACTGCTTGACCAGCTCGTCCCTGTGCGCCTCGATGTACTTGTTCACGTCGGCCTCGGACGGGTCGATCAGGTCCGCGAAGCGCTCGGCCTCGAAGCGGACGTAACGCAGCGACAGCTGGTTTTGCCGGCCCTCATACTCCGCGCGCAGCTCGGCCTCCGAGACCGTGAGCGCGCTGGCGAGCACGTCGCGCACGGTCCGGGCCAGCAGCTCCTGGCGCTGATACTCGAGGTACTTGGGCTCGGTGACCATGAAGCGCGGCAGGTGGCGCTGCTTGAAGGCGTCGTAGTTGAAGGCGCCCTCGCCGAGGAAGTCGTAGGTGTCGCCGAGCACGATCACGTGGCCATCGGAGGTCAGCTCCTCCGCGTCTTCCTTGACCGCGGCGAGGCCCATGCGCTCGCCGATCTTCGCCAGCACGCGGCGCTCGAGGATCGCGTCGAGCACTTCTTGCTTGATGCCGATCGTCTCCTGAAACTTCTCGTCCTTCGGCATCGGCAGCACCAGCGAGATCGCCTGGAACTGGTACTGGTAGTCCTCGTCCAGAATATTTTCGCCGTAGGTCTTCGCCAACGGCTCGACGCCGCAGCTGATCGCGTCGCTCGGCAAGCCGAAGCTGAGGCCGAAGGCCAGAGCCAGCATGCCGAGCAGCAACCAGACCACCACGGACTTGAGCGAACTTCTCAGGGACGTCATCATGAGCACCGGGAAGGTAGCGCTCCCGCGGCTCCGCGCGAAACCCTACCTGCGACGCCCGGAATACCGACCGCACGTGAGGAGTTGCAGGCCGCCCTTCGCGCGCCCACACTGTCGCTCCGGCCCCGGCATCCCGCCCTCGGGCCCTTTTTCGTGAGAAAGAGCGCGGATTCGCCGGAATTGGCCCGCGCCAGGCGCCCCCACGCTGCTCCTGGCTTGCACCTGGCTTGCCGATACGCCCTCGCAAAGGTATGGGAGGGCGCTCCCCCGCCCGCTCTTCGTATCCGCTCCTCTGCGCTCTTCCCCGCCTCCCCTCCCCCTCCCCGGCCGCAAGATCCCCTCCCTTCATGCTCTTCGACTGGGTATACGGCCTGTTCTCGAACGATCTGGCCATCGATCTCGGGACCGCCACGACCCTGACCTACGTCAAAGGCAAGGGGATCGTCGCCCATGAGCCCAGCGTCGTCGCCGTCCAGCGCAAGGGCAACACCCAGCGGGTCGTCGCCGTCGGCAAGGAAGCCAAGGAGATGCTCGGCCGCACCCCGGGCAACATCGTCGCCATCCGCCCCATGAAAGACGGCGTCATCGCCGACTTCGAGGTCACCGAGGCGATGATGCGGCACTTCATCAACAAGGCGCACAACCGCCAGACCCTCGTGAAGCCTCGCATCGTCATCTGTGTGCCCTCGGGCATCACCGAGGTCGAGAAGCGGGCTGTACGTGACTCTGCGCTCGCCGCGGGCGCCCGCGAGGTCTTCCTCATCGAGGAGCCGATGGCCGCCGCGATCGGCGCGGGCCTGCCGATCACCGAGCCCGGCGGCAACATGGTCGTCGACATCGGCGGTGGCACCGCGGAGGTCGCCGTGATCTCCCTCGCCGGCATCGTCGCCTGCAAGTCGATCCGCGTCGGCGGCGACAAGATGGACGAGGCCATCGTCCAGCACGTGAAGCGCAAGTACAACCTCCTGATCGGCGAGCGCACCGCCGAGCGCATCAAGATCCAGATCGGCACCGCCGCGCCGACCCGCAACATCATGACGATG
Source organism: Nannocystis sp. (assembly GCF_013812955.1). Lineage (GTDB taxonomy): Bacteria > Myxococcota_A > Polyangia > Nannocystales > Nannocystaceae > Nannocystis. Next base: position 2,914 of record NZ_JACCSO010000013.1, read on the forward strand.
GAGGTCAAGGGCCGCGACCTCGTCGCCGGCATCCCCAAGACCATCGTCGTCGACTCCGACGAGATCCGCGAGGCCCTCAGCGAGCCGATCACCGCCATCGTCGACGCCGTCCGCCTCGTCCTCGAGCGCGCGCCCCCGGAGCTGTGCGCCGACATCGTCGACAAGGGCATCGTCCTGACCGGCGGCGGCTCCCAGCTGCGCAACCTCGACGTCCTCCTCTCCGACGAGACCGGCCTGCCCGTGTTCCTCTGCGACGAGCCCGAATTCGCGGTCGTGCTCGGCACCGGCGCCGTCCTCGACGAGCTCGACCTCCTGCGAGAGGTCGCCCTCTCCTAGCCGCGGGGTAAGTCCGCCCACTGGGTAAGTCCGCCATGGCCTCCTACCGCAGCATCCGCAACGCCTTCCTGGTCGTCGCATTGCTCGGCATCCCGGTCCTGCTGCTGCGGGCCGCCGCCCAGGAGCCCCAGGGTCTGTCCGGCTTCGACCGCGCCGTCCGCCGCGTCGGCGCCCCGCTCGAGGCCGGGGTCAGCTACGCCGCCGGCTCGGTCGGTCGCTTCTTCGAGCGCTGGGTCCTGCAAGCGCGCCTGCAGGAGGACAACGAGACCCTCGACGCCGAGAACCGCCAGCTTCGCCTCGAGCTTCGCGCCCTCACCGCGGTCGAGGAAGAGAACAAGGAGCTGCGACGTTCGCTGCAGATGCGGGCCAAGGTCGCCGAGGACATGATCGCCGCCGAGATCTCCGGCGTCGAGCAATCCCCGTTCTTCCGGGTCGTCAAGCTGCAGATCGACCGCGGCGCCGGCTTCGTGCGCCCCGGCATGGCCGTCATCGCCGACACCGGCGTCGTCGGCCGCATCGACCGCGCCGACGAGGCCAACGCCGACGTCATGCTGATCACCGACCCCAGGTCCAAGATCGCCGTCGAGGTCGCTCGCACCCGCGCCCCCGGCATCCTCGCCGGCCTCGACGAGGACACCTGCCTCGTACACGTCGCCTCCGACTTCCCCGTCCAGGTCGGCGACCTCATCCAGACCTCCGGCGTCGACGAGCTGTTTCCCCGCGGCCACCCCGTCGGCCAGGTCGTTCGCGTCGAAGACGTCGTCGGCGACCAACAAAGAGTGCACGTCGTGCCCGCCGTCCGCTTCGACCGCCTCGACATGGTCTGGGTCGTGCTCGCAAGCGCGCCTCCACCCGACCCCGGCGCCGAACAACCCCGCAAACCCGCCGCCGCCGCCGGCCTCGGACCCCTGCGCTGAGCGCCAGGTCAGGACAAGGACAGCCGCATGGTCCGCGCCCTCATCTACACGCTGCTCGGCTGGGTCCTGCTCGCCGGCGTCGCCGGCCTCGGCCACAGCTTCAACCTCACCGTGATGCTGCCCGCCACCTCGGCCGTGCTGCTCGCCCACCTCGCCTTCACCCGCGAGCTCTCGCTGCCCCTCGGCCTCGCCGTCGCCATCATGCTCGGTTACCTCGAGGACCAACACCAGGGCACCCCCGTCGGCGCGCTGTCGCTGGCCCACGGCGTCACCTATCTGCTGACCGTCTGGGCCGGCACGCGCATCGCCGTCGAGGGCGCCATCGTCCGGGCGCTCGCGGCCGGCGTCGTCGCGCTCACCGTCGACCTCCTGACCTTCGGCGAGCTGGTCCTGCTCGCCGATCGCCTCGGCATCGACAAGCGCACCCTCGTGCACGCGCTCCCGCAATTGCGCTGGCACGCGCTCGCCACCGTGCTCGCCGCCCCCGCGGTGTGGCTGCTCGCGGACCTGCTGCTCGGCCTCTGGGACCGCCTGCTCGGCCGCAACACCGTCGCCCGCCCGCGTTCGCGCGCGGCGACCAACTGGTACCGGCCCTGAGTAAGATGGAGCGCCCGTAGATGGACATCCGTCAGCCCGAAGACCTCCGCCAGCTGCGCCCGCGCCTCCAGGGCATGGTGCTGATCGTGCTGCTGGCCTTCATCGCCCTGCTCGGCCGCCTCTGTCAGCTGCAGATCCTCGAGGGCGAACACTACGTGCGCCGGGCCGAGCGCAACTTCATCGACACCACCGAGGTCGAGGCCCCACGCGGCCGCATCTACGACGCCAGGCGCCGCCCGCTCGCCAGCAACCGCCCCGCCTACACCCTGTTCGTCACCCCGCGGCCGCGCATGCTGCTCGAGACCGACGACCCCAGCAAGAAGGCCCAGACCGGCGCCCGCACCCCGCTGAGCGACGCCCAGATCGCCCAGATCGCCGAGCTCATCGACTTCGTCGACGCCGACGACCGCGCCCAGTTCGAGGCCAAGATCCTCGCCCGCCGCGACGGCGACACCGGCTACTATCCGATCGCCGTACGCAGCAACCTCAGCTGGTCCGAGTTCGCACGGATCCAGACCCGCAAGTCGAGCCTCGGCGACTGGGTCGAGATCCGCGAGTCCGCCCGCCGCTTCTACCCCGCCGGTGAGCTCACCGCCTTCGTCACCGGCTACGTCGGCGAGATCACCCCCGACGGCCTCAGCCGCGACGGCAGCTACCGCCCCGGCGACCGCATCGGCAAGACCGGCATCGAGCGCCAGTGGGAGAACTACCTCCGCGGCCGCCCCGGCAAGCGCTCCCACGTCGTCAACGTGCACCGCCGCAGCGTCAAGGACCCGCCCCACGAGGCCCTCGCCGCGCTGCCTCCCGACGAGGACCCGATCCCCGGTCAGGACATCTACCTGACCCTCGACCTCGACCTCCAGCAGGTCGCCGCCGAGGCCTTCGCCGACAAGCCCGCCGGCGGCCTCGTCGCCATGGACCCGCGCACCGGCAAGATCCTCGCCATGCTCTCGGTCCCCGCGATCGACCCCAACCGCTGGCAGCAGCCGATCGGCCGCGACCAGTACGCCGCCTGGTCCAAGAGCCCGCTCAAGCCCTTCATCGACCGCAGCATCCAGGAGCACTACTTCCCCGGCTCCACCTACAAGGTCGTGTCGGCGCTCGCCGCCCTCAACGACCCGGCCTTCGACCCCGAAGAAGAGATCACCTGCAACGGCTCCCTCCATTATGGCGGCCGTAAGTTCAAGTGCACCCACAAGCACGGGCCCGTCAACCTCGAGCAGGCGATCGTGCAGTCGTGCAACGTCTACTTCTACACGCTCGCGGTCGACAAGGGCCTCAGCCTCGAGCACATGGAGACCTTCGCGCGGCGCCTCGGCCTCGGCGAGCGCACCGGCCTCGGCATCAACTCGGAGGCCCGCGGCCGCATCCCCACCGAGGCCTTCGAGGCCCGCGAGGGCACCTACCAGCGCGGCGTCCGCCTCAACAGCGCGATCGGCCAGGGCAACGTCACCGCGACCGTGCTGCAGGTCGCCGTGCTCTACTCGGCGATCGCCAACGGCGGCGCCGTCATGACCCCCTACCTCGTCGACCAGATCCGCACCGCCGACGGCAAGCTGGTGTTCCAGAGCGACCCCAAGCAGCGCCCCGACCTCGAGCCGCTGCTGCGCGCCGATCGCCAGCGCATCCACGAGGGTCTGGTCGGCGTCGTCAATGAACCACTCGGCACCGCCTACAGCGAGCGCCTCGACAACATCCTCGTCGCCGGCAAGACCGGCACCGCCCAGGTCGGCGCCCGCAACAACGCCGCCTCCCGCAACAACGTCGCCACCACCCTCGCGGGCTTCGACACCACCAAGGAGCACGCCTGGTTCGCCGCCTACGCCCCCGCCGCGAACCCGCAGGTCGTGGTCGTCGCCTTCGTCGAGCACGGAGGCGTCGGCGCCGACGCGGCCGCCCCGATCGTGATGAAGGTGATCGAGTCCTATCTCACCAGCGACCAGGCCGGCCCCGACGGCGGCGCCCATC
>NZ_JACCSO010000056.1 GCF_013812955.1 Nannocystis sp.
CGGATATGCTCCTGGCGCAGTTCGACCGTGGCACCGACCGCGAGACCGGCGTGCTGCTGGAGCGTGCGCGCGTCCTCCGCCATCGCCGCGACGGTTCCCTTCAGGGTCTCGCCTTCGACGGCGTCCAGGCGGATCCGCACGTGGATGTTGTCGAGCCACGCCTCGACGAGGTCCCCGGGCTCGATCTCGGAACGGTCGCCGAAGAACAGCGGCTGGACGAAACGGCTGCGGGTGCTGAATTCCGATTCCATGCGTCACCTCCCCAATAAGTGGTGTTCCGCAGACGGTAGCACGGCGGTGGGCGCTGGCGTCCACTGATCTGGCATCGTGTACGCGCTGAGGAGGCTCGCGTGATTGCGCCTCGACCGCGGAATCGGCCTTCTCGCTGATGGAGCATTTTCCGCGATGGCAGGCCCACGCTCGGTCGGCTACCATGCGCCATGATGCGATCGCCCGCCAACGCCTCCTACGCAAGCATCGCCGCGTGCGATCGGCGGTGGCTGCTGGCGATCCTCGCCTGGGCGGTGATATCGGCGTCGCAGACGTCAGAGGCGACCGAGGCGCGCGCCGCGGCCGATGACCTGACCGGCTCCGACACCACGGTCGTCGTCGCGCTCGCCGCGCCCTTGACCACGGTCGTGCGCCTGCCGACGGCTCAGGCGCGCTGCCACGAGATCATCGCGGACATCACCGTCCCCGCAGGCGCGCCGGCTGACCTCGGCGTCGGCGCGTTCGTCGCCGATCGGCACGAGTCGTGGTTCCAGCGCTGCGCCGCCCAGCCGCTGCGGGTCGGCCTCAACCAGGTCCGCTTCGCGTTCGGCAGCGGCGACGACGTGCGCTCCGAACCCGCTCTGGCCGCCTGGGGTCCCGACGCCGCGGCGAAGTCGTGCAAGGCCGGCTTGTTCTTCTGGGCCACTCGTCCGTGCGCCGGCCTGATCGTGCGCTATCGGCTGCGCCTCGACCAGGACAAGGCCGCTGACGAGCCGGCGGCGCGCCGCTTGCCGCGCATCCGCGATCTGCGGCTCGACGGCAAGCAGGCGGATCAGCAGACCTGCGCCGCCCGCACCGGCGAACGGTGGCAGATGACCTTCGCCCCGGATCCGTTCCCCGCCAATCCGTTCGCTGCCGATGAATTCCGCGCCGACGCGGTATTCACCGCGCCGGACGGCTCGGAGATGGCCGTTCCGGCGTTCGTCGATCAGCCGATGCGCGCGCACGATCGCGGCGATCGCGAGGAGATGTCCGCCGCCGGCGGGCGACGCTTCTGCGTGCGCTTCCGGCCGCGGCAGCCAGGGCGCCACCGCCTGCGCCTGGACATCGCCCGGCCCGGAAGCACGCAGACGATCGTGCTGCCCGACATCGTCGCCACCGGCGCGGCCTGCGATCCGTACGTCCGCGTCGATCGCGACGACCCGCGCTTCTTCGCGCTCGGCGAGGCGTGGCACTGGCCGATCGGCGTGAACCTGCGCTCGGTCAACGACGTGCGCTGCCAGCAGCACGTGCAGACGCTGCTGACCCCCGATCGGGGTTCGCTGTCGTACGCAGCGTACCTGAAGCGCTTCGGGGCGGCAGGCATCGACGCCGTCGAGATCTGGCTGGCGGCATGGAACCTTGGCCTGGAGTGGCGCCACGACTGGTTCGGGTTCCACGGCGTCGGCCGCTACAACGACGCCAACGCGTGCCGGCTCGACCGCGTCCTGGACGAGGCGTGGGCGAACGGCATCCGCGTCAACCTGGTGATCAACAACCACGGCCAGGGATCCATCGGCAACGACCACGAGTGGGAGCACAACCCGTTCAATGCCGCGATCGGCGGCCCGTTCGCCGAGGCCGGCATGCTGTTCAGCGATGCCCGGGCCCTGGCCGCGCAGGAGAACCACCGGCGCTACCTGGTCGCGCGCTACGCCGACCATCCGGCGATCCTCGCCTGGAAGCTGTGGAGCGAGATCGACCTGACCATGGCCAAGGAGCACACCGTCGCGTGGCACGAACGCGCGGCGCGACGCTGGCGCGAACTCGATACCTACGATCATCCCATCACCACGCATTGGTCGGCGGACTACCACGTCGTCGATCGCGCCGTCGTGGCGTTGCCCGGCATCGACTTCACCTGCATCGATGCCTATCACGGCGCCGGCGTCCTGCTCGCGCGCCTGATCGCCGACAGCGCGCTCGACGCCGCGCCTGGTCGCGGGCTCGCGCAGTTCGGCAAGCCGTTGCTGATCACCGAGTACGGCGGCTATTCGAACGTCCCGATGCAGCGCCTGCTCGCTGCCGAATCCGCCTGCGCCAACTGGGTGGCTCTGGTCAGTGGACACGGCGGAGCGCCCATGCTGTGGTGGTACGAATGGGTCGATCAGGGGGGACACTGGCAGCCGTATGCGGCCATCGCCCGCTTCATCCGTGGCGAGGATCCGCGCGGTCGCGACGCCGCGTCGATCGTCGTGCAGGCGATGACCGCTGCGCCAGCGGGCGCGCCGTTGTGGAGCCGCGCGTGGGCGCGGCCGGGCTGCATGCTCGGGTACGTGCTCGACGAGTCCTGGGGCGCCGGCGGCCCGGACGATCACGTGCACACCGGCGTCCAGCTGGCGCTGGGCGTCAGCGACGGCGGCGCGATGCGGATCGAATGGTGGGATGCCGACCAGGGTGCGATCGTCGCCAGCGAGGATCTCAGCCATGCAGGCGGAGCGCTGACCATCGCCGCTCCGGATTTCCGTCGTCACCTCGCGTTCAAGCTCCGGCGCATGGCTGCTGAAACCGGTGAGCCGGTGAAGTCCAGCATGGACGAACCGCGCAGGTGATGCGGACGCGGCCAGCGGCGCGCAAGCCGGTCGTGAACCACGGCATGCCTGCCGCGTTGGTCCTCCCATGACCCGTCTGCGTCGTGGTGCCCTGGCCGCCCTGCTCGGTCATGCGTTGATCGGGCAGGAGGAACCGTCGCGGCGCCCGCCATGGCCGCTCGGACTGCCGGTGTCCGACCGCGGCGCGCCGCCCTTCCTCGACGACGCGTGCGAATCGAAGCATCTCGACGTCGTGCAGATGGATGGTTCGGTGATCTATCTCACCTGGTCAGGCGAGGTCATCGCCAGCGCCGAGGCGGCGGTGGTGCGCTTCCTGGCGGCGGTCGAGGTCGCGCGGACGCGGCCGGAATGTCAGCCGACCATCGCCCGCGCGGCGATCGTGCGCTTCATCGGCTTCACCGATCCCGACCGGGCGCTGACGTTGGCCGCGGTGGTCGCGCAGTCCTTCGCTCGGTCGCAGTGGCGCATCGCGCAGCGCCTGGTGTTCGACGGGTCGCATTGGCGCATCTTCGGCTAGCGTCGCTGGACGAAGACGAACGTCCCCTTCTTGTTGCCGACGACGACATCGCCGAGGCCGTCGCCATCGATGTCCAGCGCTTCGACCTGCGTGCCGACGCCGGAGTCGTCGTCGATGCGATGCGGCGTCCAGGTCACGCCGCCGGCCGCGCGCGACAGCTTCCACCAGTAGAGCACCGCCGGCGCATCCGGCTCAGGATCGCCATCGGGGCCATGAGCCCAGCGGCGCTTGCCGCTGACCACGTCCTTCTGCCCGTCGCCATCCATGTCCATCAGCGCCACGGCATGCGGCTGTGAGAAGCACGGCTCGCCGTGACCGGGTCCATCCATGATCACGTGGCGGGTGAAGGATCCGTCGCCGCCGCGCTCGAACCACGCCAGGCCGTAGCCGTGCGCCTGCAACGAGGTGACGACGTCCGTGTCGCCATCGCC
>NZ_JACCSO010000067.1 GCF_013812955.1 Nannocystis sp.
GCCCTGTGGAGCGCCCGCGGCGAGCGTCTGCTGGTCGTCGGCGAGGCGCCCGGACGTCCGGCCGCGCCGCAGATCGAGCTCAGCCGCGGCCTCGACGGCGGCTTCGTGATGACCCACGCGGCCTGCGACGGCGGGGTCGTGGCCCTCGCGTGGCGCCTCGACACGGTCGAGACCTGGGTGCAGGCCGCCGCGCTCCGCCACCACGCGACGGTGAGCGTGCGCGACGCCGCCGGTGAGCGGCTCGCGGGGCCGCCGGACATCACGCTCGGCGCCGGCCTGGATGACCAAAAGGACATGTCCCCGCGGACATTCTCGCTGTCGGAGGCGATCCTCGAGGCGCGCGAGCCGGCGCCGCCGCGCCTGCTCGAGCACCCCGACACCGGGCAGCTCGCGGCGATCACCGTGGTCGAGCCGGTCGGCTGGGTGCTGACCCTGTCCCGCGACGCCAGCTCGATGAAGGCCGCGGTCGCCCGGCAAAAGCGCGATGTCCACGTCTTCAGCCTGATCGCCGCGATGCTCGCCAGCATCGCCGCGCTGCTGCTGGGCCACACCCTCGCCGCCCCGCTGCACCGGCTCGCGGCGGCGCTGACCCGCTTCACCTCGGGCGAGACCTCGGTGCGCGCCGAGGTCCACTCGGAGGACGAGATCGGCCTGCTCGCCACCCAGTTCAACCAGATGGCCGCGCAGGTCGGCGGCCTGCTGCATTCGCTCGAGCAGCAGGCCCTGCGCCTGCAGGGCGAGGTCAGCGTGCGCACCGCCCAGGAGGAGCGGCTCCAGCTCCTGAACACCGAGCTGGGGGCCGCGCGCGACCAGGCCCTCGCGGCCAACCGGGCCAAGAGCACCTTCCTCGCGCACATGAGCCACGAGCTGCGCACCCCGTTGAACGCGATCATCGGCTACGGCGAGCTGATCGAGGAGATCTGCGAGGAGCGGACCTTCACCGACATCGCCGCCGACACCCGCAACATCGTGCGCTCGGCCCAGCACCTGCTGACCCTGATCAACGACATCCTCGACCTCTCGAAGATCGAGGCCGGCAAGCTCGACATGGTCGTCGACGACTTCGACGTCGGCGCCCTCACCCGCGAGGTCGCCGAGACCGTCGCCCCGATGATCGCCGACAATCACAACACCCTGCGCGTGCACATCGACGCCGTCGACACCCGCATGCGCAGCGACCGGACCAAGCTCCGGCAGGCCCTGCTCAACCTGCTCAGCAACGCCGCCAAGTTCACCGATAACGGCGCCATCGAGCTGCGCCTGCGCCACGAGACCGTCGCCGGCCTGCCCTGTCACATCTTCAGCGTCGTCGACCAGGGCGTCGGCATCCCCGAGAGCGCCCAGGCCACCCTCTTCGACCCCTTCACGCAGGTCGTCTATCCCCAGGTCAGCAAGCGCACCGGCACCGGCCTCGGCCTCGCCATCACCCGGCGCCTGTGCTGGCTGATGGGCGGCGAGATCGACGTCGAGAGCGTCAGCGGCCAGGGCTCGACCTTCACCCTGTGGATCCCCTCGGTGTTCCGCTCGCTCGGCGGCGCCGAGTCCTGGCGGCCGCTCCGGGGCAAAAAACGGTCCCAGCGCGACGCACCCAATGACGCGCGTGTCGCCCCGCTGCGCGCCTCGGGGCCGCTCCCGCGCCTCAAGTCTTGAGACAGCGACCGACCTGCATCAGCGTCATACCTACCGACACTACCTACCGACACTACCTACCGACACTACTGCAAACGCTTCGCCACGCACCAAGCGCGTGAGCGCGCACATGGCAGAGTCCGGTAGACACCTTGTCGGCGTTGCCGACGCCGCGATATCTTGCGAGCCTCGCTCTCTCTGGAGGCTCTCGTATGACCTGGATCCCTCGCCCCGGACGCACGGCATCGACATCGCTCGCGTCCCTCGGGTTCATCACCGGCCTCGCCCTCGGCTGCAACGGCGCCCTCGGTGGCGGCGACAGCTGCGTCTCGACCCGCGAGTACTTCGCCGCCGAGGCCTGGACCAAGGTCATGGGCACCAAGTGCATCACCTGCCACGGACCCGCCGGCATCGCCGAGGAGCAAAACGCCGAGTTTCGCCTGCTGCCCTCCTCCTATCCCGGCTTCATGGACGCCAACTTCGAGGCCGTCAAGACCCACGCCGGCGTCTCCTATGACGGCCTCTCCGCCCTGCTCGCCAAGCCGACCGGCAAGACCATGCACGGCGGCGGCGAGGTCATCAAGGCCGGCAGCGAGGAGTATCGCATCATCGCCGAGCTGCTCGAGCAGCTGAAGGACCCGGTCGAGTGCAGCGACGACGACGGCGCCCAGCTCGGCGGCGTGGTGCTGCTCTCCCCCGAGCAGACGCTGCGCAAGGCCGGCCTGCACCTGGTCGGTCGCCTGCCGAATCCGGACGAGCTCGCGGAGGTCACCGCGGGCGGCGAGGACGCCCTGGCCGAGGTCGTGCGCGGTATGCTCGAGGAGGACGGCTTTTACGACCGCCTCGGCGACATCTTCAACGACCTGCTGTTGACCGACCGCTACACCGTCTACACCGGCTTTGCGATCGACCTGCTCGACGAGGACGACTACCCGAACGCGGGCGCGTGGTGGGACGCGATCCCGAACGACGACCCGCGGCGTTATCTGGTCAACCTCGCGGTCGCGCGCGAGCCGATCGACCTGATGAGCTACATCGTCCGCAACGACCGCCCCTTCACCGAGATCCTGACCGCCGACTACACGGTCGTGAACCCCTACTCGGCGCCGCTCTACGGGGTCGACGCCGACTTCGCCGACCCGACCGACTACCGCGAGTTCAAGGAGGCCAGGCTCTCGGTCGCGCGCGACGGTCAGAAGCTCGGCATCGGTCACGCCGGCGTGCTGAGCTCGCCGATGTTCCTCAACCGCTTCCCGACCACGCCGACCAACCGCAACCGCCACCGCGCGCGCATGGTCTACAAGATGTTCCTGGCGACCGACATCTTGCGCATCGGCGAGCGGCCGATCGACCCGACCGAGTCGCTCACCTACCAGAACCCGACCCGCGACGACACGAAGTGCAACTTCTGCCACAAGCAGATCGACCCGATCGCCGGCGCCTTCCAGAACTACGACGATTACGACATGGAGAGCCCGGCGCCGGAGCGCGAGTGGTTCCCGGAGATGTTCGCCCCCGGCTTCAACGGCGAGGACATGCCGAAGTCCGAGTTCCCGAACGCGCTGCCATGGTTCGCGACCCGCGCGGCAAAGGACCCGCGCTTCGTGCTCGCCAGCGTGCACACCGTGTTCCGCGGGCTGACCGGTCAGGAGCCGCTGGCCTACCCCGCCGACCCCGCCGACCCGAACTACGGCGCCAAGCTGGCCGCCTGGCAGGCCCAGGACGGCCTGCTGCGCAAGATCGGGGACGCCTTCGTCGCCGACGAGTTCAACCTCAAGACCATCATCGAGCAGGTGATCATGAGCCCGTACTACCGGGGCATCACCGCCGAGGAGACGCTCGACGAGACCGAGGAGATGAAGCTCGCCGCCGTCGGCACCGCGCGGCTCTCGACCCCCGAGCTGCTCGCGCGCAAGATCGAGGCCGTCACCGGCATCCGCTGGGTGCGCCACTGGGACCTCGCCGAGCAGCTGATCACCGATTACAAGGTCTTGTACGGCGGCATCGACTCGGACTCGATCACCCTGCGCCTGAACCACCTCAACGGCATCATGGCCGCCGTCTCGTCGCGCATGGCCAACGAGGTCGCCTGCTACGCCACGGCCTACGACTTCTCGCGTCCGGCCGGCGAGCGCACCCTGTTCCCGAAGGTCAGCGCCGAGCACACCCCGCTCGGCCCGACCGGCGCCGAGATCCCGGCCACGATCGCCGACATCAAGGCCAACCTCGTGCACCTGCACGCGCAGATCCTCGGCGAGCAGCTCGACATCGGCGACCCGGAGATCGAGCGCACGTATCAGCTGTTCCTCGAGACCTGGAAGGAGGGCGCCGCCAACGTCGCCGCCGGCAAGGAGAACGCGTGGCTGAGCTGGTGGTGCGCCGCCCGCGTCGACCCCAACACCCAGCAAGACCTCCCCGAGGCCCAGCAGATCAGCGACGACACGACCTACACGATCCGCGCGTGGATGGCCGTCGTGACCTACCTGCTGTCCGACTACAAGTTCCTGTTCGAGTAGCGAGGAGATCATCACCATGGACCGCCGCAATTTCCTCAAGATCGCCGGTTTGACCGGTCTGGCCGTCTCGGCCCCCTTCGGCGTGCGCCACGTGCTCGCCCAGCCCGACCCCTACAAGGGCCCGTTCTTCGTGCTCGTCAACGCGGGCGGCGGCTGGGACCCCGTCTATCTGTGCGACCCGAAGAACCGGGGCCCGCTCAATCGCATCTATGACGGTCCCGCCACGGCCGGCAACATCAAGTACGCGCCGATCCCGATCGACGACGCGTCGCTCGGCCTCGAGCCCGGCGGCAGCGCCTACCTGATGTCGAACCAGCAGTTCTTCGAGAAGTACGGCCCCCAGCTGACGGTGCTCAACGGCATCGACATGTCGACCAACAACCACGACGGCGGCTCGCGGGCGACCTGGTCCGGGCGCCTCTCCGAGGGCTTCCCCAGCTTCGGGGCGGTCGTCGCGGCCACCAGAGCCCCCGACAGCTCGCTCGCGTACATCAGCAGCGGCGGCTACGACGCGACCGAGGGCCTGATCCCCCTCACCCGCATGAGCAGCATCGACGCCCTGCGCCGCGTCGCCTACCCCAACCAGACCGACCCGAACGACCCCGACACCGAGCTGTTCCACTCGACCTCCACCGCCGCCCGCATCCGCAAGGCCCAGGAGGAGCGCCTCAAGGCCCAGCTGGCCCAGCAGCGCCTGCCGCGGGTCAAGGCCGCGATGAGCGAGCTGACCCTCGCGCGCGCCAGCGACGACGTGCTCAAGGACCTGGTCCTGCCCGCCGACCTCATCGACCTGCCCGGCTACCAGCTCGGCGACCTGCGCAACATGATGCAGCAGTCGCAGCTCGCGGTCGCCGCCTTCAAGGCCGGCATGGCCGTCGCCGTCAACCTCAACCTCGGCGGCTTCGACACCCACGCCAACCACGACGTCGACCAGGTCCGCCAGCTCGCCAAGCTGCTCGCGGGCGTCGACTTCCTGATGACCGAGGCCGAGAAGGCCGGCATCGCCGGTGACCTCGTCATCATGATGGGCTCCGACTTCGCCCGCGGCCCCGGCTACAACGCCGACAATCAGTACGGCGGCAAGGACCACTGGTCGATCACCAGCGCCATGCTCATGGGCCGCGGCATCGGCACCAACCGGGTCATCGGCGCCACCACCGACGACCAGCTCGCCCTCGCCATCGACCCCGGCTCGCTCGCCGTCATGGACGGCGGGACGGACGGCGGCAAGGTGCTCAAGCCCGAGACCATCCACCTCGCGCTGCGCAAGCTCGCGGGCGTCGCCGACGGCGCCCCGGCCAAGGACTACCCGCTCGCCGGCGACGACATGCCGGCCCTGCTCAGCGGCTGATCCAAATCAGTCCAGGCCCGGCCGATCAATCCCGGCCGATCAATCCCGGCCAGCCCCGGCTAGTCGAGCCCGAGGCTGTCGGGGGACGCGGCCGGGATCGTGAACCAGAACGTATTGCCGCCGCCCGGGTTGGCCTCGACGCCCATCTTTCCGCCGTGGGCCTCGACGACGCGCTGGGCGATCGACAGCCCGAGCCAGGCCCCGCCCAGGTGGGTGAAGCGGCGAAAGATCCGCTCGAGGTCGACCGGGCTGAGGCTCACCCCGGTGTGCTGGACCTCGAAGCGGATCATCTGCCCGGCCTCCTCGACCGCGAGGCGGATCAGCCCGCCCGAGGAGGTCAGCTGGATCGCGTTGTTGAGCACGTTGGCGATCACCTGCTCGATGCGCTGGCCGTCGCCCGCGATCTCCGGCAGCGCCGCCGAGATGCGCGACACCACCCGCAGCCCCTGCATCTCGGTCAAGGGCTCGAGGCCCGACAGCACCTCGCGGGCGAGCGCGCCGGGGTCGACCAGCGTCATCTCGAGCTCGAACTTCCCCGCCGACATCCGGCTCATGTCGAGCAGGTCATGGACCAGCGACAGCAGCACCCGCGACGAGGCGGTGATCCTGCGGACATAGCGGCGCTGCTCCTCGCGCAGGCTCCCGTCGCTGCCCTCGAGCAGCAGCTCGGTGTAGCCGATGACCGCGTTGATCGGGCTCGCGAGCTGGTAGGAGAGCGCGTCGAGGAACTCGTCCTTCATCGTGTCGACCTCCTTGAGCCGCGCGTGGGCCTCCTCGGCCCGATCCTTGGCGCGCTTGACGTCGATGGTGCGCTCGCCGACGCGGCGCTCGAGGTCCTCGTTGAGCACGCGCATCTCCTGCTCGGCGTGCTGGGCCTGGCGCAGCAGCATCGAGTTGTCGATCGCCATCGCGCAGCGGCGCGCGAGCTCCTCGGCGACCCGCAGGTCCTCCGCGCCGAAGTGCCGGCCGGGCTCGGCGGCGACCAGCGAGAGCACGCCGAGCGTGCGATCGCGGGCCCGCAGCGGCACAGACATCGACGAGGTCAGCCCGAGCTCACGGATGACGCGCAGATGCTCCGCGTCGCGCGCCACCATCACCAGCAACGAATCGTCGATGCGCGAGAACATCTCCGCCTTGCCCGTGCGCGCGACGTTGGGCGCGCCGGTGCGCGCGTTCGGGTCGACCGGCCAGCGCTGGCTCAGCTCGCGGGCCAGCGCGACCTTGCCCGGGTCGACATGCGCGACGGCGACGTTGCGCAGCTCGCCGTTCTCGACCAGCTCGACCGCGCACCAGTCGGCGAGCTCAGGCACGACCAGCCGGGCGACGCTCGCCAGCGTGATCTCGTAGTCGAGCGAGGCCGCGAGCACGCTGCTCGCCTCGATCATGAAGCGATAGGTCGCAACGGCGCGCCGCTGGTCATCGATATCGGTGTTGCTGCCGAACCAGCGGACCACCGCCCCGCCGGCGTCGCGCATGGCCCGGGCGCGACCCAGGTGCCAGCGATACTCGCCGTCGGCCCGGCGCAGGCGAAACTCGACCTCGTACGGCTCCCCGCTCGCCAGCGAGGCGCCCCAGCGCTCCAGCACCGCCGGGAGGTCGGCCGGGTGGATGACCTGCTGCCAGCCCTCCGCGAGCATCTCCTCGCTGGTCTTGTCGAAGTACTCGACCACCTGGCGGTTGACGTGGTCGAGCAGCCCGTCCGGGCGCGCCGTCCACACCTGGACCGGCACCGACTCGGTGAGAAAGCGGTGCGCCTCCTCGCTCGCGCGCAGCACCTCCTCGATCTGCGCGCGCTCGGCGATGGCCCGTCGACGTCCGGTCGCGTCGGTCAACAGCAGCAACACCCCGGCCGGTGAAGCGCTCACCCGCGCCTCGATCCAGATCCCGCTCGGGGCCTGCCACGCCTGCAGCTCCTCCAGCTCCTCGTGCGACCCGCCTCCCGCGGCCCGCACCAGCGCCTCGCGCTGGCGCTCCGAGGCCCCCGGGAACAGCGTCCACAGGGACATCCCCTGCACCGCGTCCCACGGCCGCTCGACCAGAGCGGCCAGCGCAGCGTTGGCGTGCACGACCCTCCACTCGAGGTCGAGCAGCACGAACGCGTCAGTCGCCCGCTCCAGACATGCGATGAGTTGAGCGGCGATCGTCGACGGCATGCGCAGAGCATCCTCGCTCGTCGCGGCCGACCCGGGGCCCGTTATCAGGCCCATGCACCATCCCCGACCCGGAAGCGGACTCAGCGCCGGACGGAGCCCGCGCCGCGGCCCGGACTCATCCAGCCCGGTCGTGCCCCCAGCAACCCCTCCCTGCTCGATTTCGCCCTGCGCGCTTGCGCCCCGCACCGCCTCGTCCATGAGCCCCGCGAGGTGACCCATGCATTTTCGCGCGCCCCACCGGAATCTCGCCATCACCATGCTGCTGACCACCAGCGCCACCAGCAGCAACAACGGCAGCCCCGATACCACCACCGGCAACGATATCGCCGGTGAGACCACGGC
>NZ_JACCSO010000179.1 GCF_013812955.1 Nannocystis sp.
GAGCCGCACCGATCGCAGCACCACAGGGACGTGAAGCCGGACCTGCCCTGCCCGTCGCGCCCACCCCCGACGCCCGGGGCCTGACCTTCACGCGCGCCTGCGCCGAGGGCGACACCGTGACGATCGCCGCGGTCGGCGACCTGCTCCTGCACCACGAGCTGCAGATCCAGGCCTACGCGGCGACGGACGGGTTTCTCGCGGTCTGGGGCGAGGTCCGGGACCTGCTCGCGCTCGCGGACATCAGCTACGCCAACCTCGAGGGCACCGTCGCCGCCGGCCTGAACCGCAAGGGCGAGCCGGTGACCGACCCCGGGCGGGTCTTCGACCGCAAGGTGTACTCGTCCTATCCGCGCTTCAACTACCACGCCTCGCTGCTGGGCGACCTGATCGGCAGCGGCATCGATGTCGTGTCGACGGCCAACAACCACGCCCTCGACCGCGAGCCGGCCGGCGTCGACGCGACGATCGCCGCGCTCGACGGCGTCGGCCTCTTGCACACCGGCACCCGCACCCGCGGCAGCGCGGGCCCCTGGCATGCCATCACTCGCGCGAAGGGCCTGAGCGTCGCCTGGCTGGCCTGCACCTTCAGCACCAACCAGATCCCCGACCCCGACGACCAGGTGCTGGGCTGCTACACCCCCGCCGGCGCGCTCGAGCGCGAGGTCGCCAGGCTGGCCGCCGACCCGGCGATCGACGCCGTGATCGTGACCCCGCACTGGGGCAAGGAGTACCAGCCCAGCCCCGACCTCGCGCAGCAGAAGCTGGCCCGCAAGCTGGCCGAGGCCGGCGCGACCGCGGTGATCGGCAGCCACCCGCACGTGCTGCAGACCTGGGAGCTCGTGCGCACGAGGGGCGGCCGCGAGGTCCCGGTGATCTACTCGCTCGGCAACTTCGCCAGCCACCAGCCGGAGCTGCCGCGGCGCTCGAGCATGATCCTCTACGTCGGCCTCACCCGTCCGCCCGGCGCGAAGGCCCACGTGCACGGGGTCCGCTACGTGCCCTTGCACGTCCGCCAGGACGGCGAGCGCTTCCTCGTCGAGGCGATCGATCGCGCCGGCGGCCCGGCCGACAGCCGCAAGCTGACCGTCGGCGTGTTCGGCGAGGCCGCATTGCTGGCCCCCGGCGCGCCGCTGGCGACCCGCCCCGCCTGTCCTTGAGGCCAGCTCACTCGATGCGGATGTGATCGAGGCCCTTCGGCGGCGCCGGGTAGCCGAGCTTCAGGCCCTCGAGCGTGTTCACGACGATCTGCGCGACCAGGTAATTGCGAAACCACTTGCGGTCGGCCGGGATGATGTACCAGGGCGCCGCGGGCGTGCTGGTCTTGCGCATGAGCCGCTCGTAGGCCTCGCCGTACTTGTCCCAGTCGGCGCGGGCCTGGAGGTCGGCGGGGTCGAACTTCCAGCGCTTGTCGGGCTGGTCGAGGCGCTCCTGCAAGCGCTCGCGCTGCTCGTCCTTGCTGATGTGGAGGAACAGCTTGATGATCACCACGCCGGCGTCGGCGAGCAGCGCCTCGAAGCTCCGGATGTGCTCGTGACGGCGCTCGATCAGCTCCGGCGTGAACATGCCGCGGACCACGGGCACCAGGATGTCCTCGTAGTGCGAGCGGTTGAAGATCGCCACGTGGCCGGTCTCGGGCACGTTGTGATGGATGCGCCACAGGAAGTCGTGGGCCCGCTCGAGCTCGTTGGGGGCCTTGAACGCGTGCACGCGGGTGCCGAGCGGGTTGAAGCCGCCCATCACGTGCTTGATCGTGCCGTCCTTGCCGGCGGCGTCGCGACCCTGCAGCACGATCAACAGGCTGCGCTCGCGGCTGGCGTAGAGCCGCTCCTGCAGGTCGAGCATCTTGCCGAGGAGCTTGGGCATCGCCGCCTCCGCGTCGTCCCGCTCGACCTCACCGGCGTCGTCGGGCCGCCAGCGCTCGAGCTTCACCTTGCTGTCGCCGTCGATGCAGTAGTCGTCGATGTTCATGAGCCTTCATCCTCGCAGGTCCTGTCGCTGTCCAGCCAGGATCCGCGGCGGCCCAAAAGCGAGCGGCGGCGGCCACCAGGGC
>NZ_JACCSO010000207.1 GCF_013812955.1 Nannocystis sp.
GCGCGGATCAGCGAAAGCGCCTGGGCCCGCGGATCCCGATCCCGATCAGCAACAACACCACGAGGCCGTTGAAGAGCTCACCGGTGCGGGTGTACGGGGTCAGGTAGTCCAGGTCGATCAGCGGCACCTCGGCGACGAAGCCGGTCGCCGCGAGCGGCGCCTCGGCGTTGTCGGGGTCGGTGACCTCGGTCTGGTGGATCACGCGGCCGTTCGGGTCAACGTAGACGCTGGGGCCGGCGTTGACCGAGCGCACCAGGGCCCGCCGATTCTCGATCGTGCGCAGCACGGCCAGCCCGAGGTGCTGAGACTGCTCCTTGGACTTCCCGAACCATGAGTCGTTGGTCAGGTTCACGAACGCGTGAATGCCACCGGCCGCGGTCTCCCGGGCGAAGCGCGGCAAGATGTCCTCGTAGCAGATCAGCGGGCCGAAGCGCATGTCGTCGGCGCGCAGCACCCCCGGCTTCTCACCCGGGTTGATGTACGAGGCCGCGGGCACCATCTTTCGGTACCACTCGGGGTCGACCAGCGGCACGTACTCGCCGAAGTACAGCGGGAAGACCTTGTCGTAGGTGTCACCGAGCGACTGGTCGCGCTCGAGCACCATCGCGGTGTTCCACGCGTAGGGGCTGACGGCCTTGTCCTCGGTGACGATGCCGAAGATCAGCGGGGCCGTGAAGGTGCGACGGACCCGCTTCGGATGACCGACCGGGAGGTCGTGGCCGCCCTTGCGCGGCAGCGTGTACGAGAACGGATAGCCGGTCTCGCCCCACAGCAGCAGCTGCGCGCCCTCGGCCTCGAGCCGGCCCGACTCGGCCTGCATGCGCTCGAGGATCCCGTACTTGTACTTGTTGCGCGACCACTCGTAGATGCCGAAGTTGCCCTGCACCACGCCGATCTTGACCTTCGGCGAGTCGGCGATCACCGCGTCGACCTGGGCCATGCGGATCGTGCCGTACAGCGGCGTGCCGATCAGGAACCCGGCGAAGGTCGCCGCCGCGGCGCGGCTGACCATGCCGCGGGCGATGTAGTCGCGCAGCAGCACGTACAGGCCGGCGTTGATGGCGAGCTGCGCGAGCCCGACCGTGGTCACCCCGCCGATCTCCGCCAGCTGCAACCAGCGCGGCTCGTAGGCCCACATCAGCGCCAGGTACGAGGGGAACACGTGCGGCAGCAGGGCCTCGCCCGCGACCCAGCACAGCGGCGCGAGCAGCAGCACGTCGCGGCCGGTGCGACGGCGCAGCCACACGATCGCGGCCGCCGGCACCGCCCATTGCAGGCCCTGAAACGCCGCGAACAGCAGGTGGATGAAGAGCCGCATCGGCAGCCCGAAGCCCGCGAATTTATCGAGCAGCTCGGTCAGCCAGATGAAGCCCCAGAACACCGTGATCGTGCCGGTCAGCCAGCCGTACCAGAACGCCTTCTTGGGGCCGAGACCCTCGATCGCGTACAGCCACGGGACCCAGCCGACCAGGCCGAGCCACCACCACGAGACATCGGGCGAGCCGAGCACCATGCAGGCCGCGCACACCAGGCTGGCGAGCAGGCGCTGCCACGGGCGAATGCCGGCGGCGAGGTCGGGGGCGAGGCGGTCGGAGGTCCCGGTCACGGGGCTCAGCTCCCCTCGGTCGGCAGGCCGCGGTGGCCGATGAACAGCTCGGCGAGCTGCTCGTCGTCGGCGCCCGAGGGGCAGCCGGTCATCAGGTCGGTGCCGCGCTGGGTCTTCGGGAAGGCGATGACGTCGCGCAGGCTGGTCGCGCCGGCCATCAGCATCGAGATGCGGTCGAGGCCGAGGGCGATGCCGCCGTGCGGCGGCGGCCCGTAGCGAAACGCCTCGAGCAGGAAGCCGAACTTCTGCTGGATCTGCGCCTCGTCGAGGCCGAGGGTCGCGAACACCTTGGCCTGGACGTCGCTGCGGTGGATACGGATCGAGCCGCCGCCGATCTCGTTGCCGTTGAGCACCAGGTCGTAGGCCTGGGCCAGCACCTGCGCCGGGTCGGTGTCGAGCAGCGCGATGTGATCGGCGCGCGGCGAGGTGAACGGATGGTGCGAGGAGACGTAGCCCTTGTCGGTCTTCTCGAACAGCGGGAAGTCGGTGACCCACAGGAACTGCCACGGCGGTAGGCCGGCCTTGGCCACCAGGTCGAGGCTGTCGCGCAGCTCGAGGCGCAGGGTCCCGAGCGCCTGGTGGGTGACGTGGAAGTTGTCGGCGACGATCAACAACACGGACCCCGGCCTGGCGCCGGCGCGCTCGCTGATCGCGGCCATGATCTCCGGGGACAGGTTCTTGGTCAGCGGCGAGCTCCAGGTCCCGCCCTCGCCGATGCGGGCCCAGGCCAGGCCCTTGGCGCCGCCCGACTCGCGCTTCTTGACCAGCTCGGTCAACTTCTCGATGCGGCCGCGGGTCAGCGGCTCGGCGTGCTCGGCCGGCACGCACAGCGCCTTGATGTGGGCGGCGTCGGTGAACATGCGAAAGCCCGACTCGCGGACGAGGTCGGTCAGGTCGACGAACTCGAGGCCGAAGCGGATGTCGGGCTTGTCGCTGCCGTAGCGGGCCATGGCCTCGGCCCAGGTCAGGCGCGGGAACTCGGCCGGGAGTTCGACGTCCAGGATGTCTTTCCACGACCGGCGGATCAGCGCCTCGATCGGCGCCTGCACCCGCGCGGGCGTGGCGTAGCTGATCTCGACGTCGATCTGCGTGAACTCCGGCTGGCGGTCGTTTCGCAGGTCCTCGTCGCGGAAGCAGCGGCAGATCTGGAAGTACTTGTCCATGCCCGCGACCATGAACAGCTGCTTGAAGATCTGCGGCGACTCGGCGAGCGCGTAGAACTGGCCGGGGTTCAGGCGGCTGGGCACCAGGAAGTTGCGCGCCCCGCCCGGCGTGTACTTGACCATGTAGGGCGTCTCGAGCTCGAGGAAGCCCATGTCGGCGAGGGTGATGCGCGTCAGCGTGGCGAGCCGCGAGCGCAGCACGAAGTTGCGCTGCAGCGACGGCCGGCGCAGGTCGAGGTAGCGGTACTTGAGCCGGTTGGCCTCGCTGGCGTCGAGCTCCGCGTCGTCCGCGACGTTGAAGGGCAGCGGGTCGGCGCTCGAGAACACCTCGAGCGAGCGCGCCTGGACCTCGATCTCACCGGTCGGCATCTGCGGGTTGATGTTGCTGCCGCGCGACACCACAGTGCCCTCGACCGCGACGCAGAACTCGCCGCGCAGCGTGGCCGCGAGGGCCTGCACCGGACCGGCGAGGTCGGGGTCGAACACGACCTGGGTGATCCCGAAGCGGTCACGCAAGGTGATGAAGATCAGGGCGCCGAGGTCACGACGACGGTGGACCCATCCGAACAGGACCACGGAGGCGCCGACATCACGGCCGCGCAGGGCGCCGCAGTCATGGCTGCGCCCGGTCTCGAGCAAGCTGGACATGGGCGAGACTGTAGCCCTCGTGCGTCGGCGCGGGAAGACTGCTACAAGATGGCCCGTGCATGAGGTAGCCGTGGCGAGCGCAGGGGGGGTAAATACCGAGGAATTGGCCGAAGCGAGCGCGCGCCTGGAGACGGCGACGGCGCAGGAGGTCCTGGCCTGGACCTTCGCGCGCTTCGGCACCGGTTCCGCCCCCGGTGCCTCCTCTGCCGCCGTTCCATCCCCCGCCCCCGGCGTTGGTGGGCAGGCTCAGGGGCAAAATCGCGGGCTGCGGGTGGGGCTGAGCTCGGCGTTCGGCGCCGAGGGCTGCGCGCTGATCCACCTCGCCCGGGAGCAGCAGCCGGACGTGCCGGTCTACACGATCGACACCGGGTATTTGTTCGCCGAGTCGGTGGCGCTGCGCGAGGCGTACCGGGCGATGGGCGCCGACATCCGCGTGGTCGAGCCGCTCGTGAGCATCCGGACCCAGGCCGAGCGCCACGGACCCGACCTGTTCGCCCGTGATCCCGACGCCTGCTGCGAGATCCGAAAGGTCGAGCCGATGCGGCGGATCCTCACCTTCCTCGACGTCTGGATCACCGCCGTGCGCCGCGACCAGAGCGACACCCGCCAGCACACCCCGGTGGTCGGCACGGCCCGCCGCGCCGACGGCAGCCTCGTCATCAAGGTCGCGCCGCTGGTCCGCTGGTCACGCCGCGACACCTGGCGCTACATCTTCGATCATCAGCTCCCCTACAATCGCCTGCTCGACGAGGGCTACACCAGCATCGGCTGCGAGCCCTGCACCAAGCCGACGACGGTCGAAGACGCGGACGGCGAGCCCGGCGAGCGCAGCGGTCGCTGGGTCGGCACCGCCAAGACCGAGTGCGGGATCCACCACCTGTAAGAGCCGGAGCCGCCAGCTTCACCGCCGGAGCTGCCAACTTCACCGCCGGAGCCGCAAATGCCGCTGCGTTTCATCCACTGCTCCGACATCCACTTGCTCGACCTCGCGGGCGCGCACCCGGGGCACTTCCTCAACAAGCGCCTGACCGGCGGCATGAACCTGCTGTTCGCGCGCGGCCGCAAGCACAACCATAACCTCTTCGATCAGATCGTCGCCCACGCGCTCGAGTACGCCGCCGATCGCCTGGTGATCACCGGCGACCTGACCAACCTCGCGCTCGAGTCGGAGTTCGTGCTCGTGCGTCGCAAGCTGCGCGAGGCCGGCCTGCCGATCACCGTCGTCCCCGGCAATCACGACACCTATACCCGCGGCTCGGCCCGCGAGCGCCGCTTCGAGGTGTTCCTCGGCGAGTTCATGGAAGGCGAGCGCAGCGAGGGCGACTACCCCTTCATCCAGCGCTACGACGGCGTCGCCTTGATCGGGCTGTCGACCGCGATCCCCTCGCTGCCGCTGGTCGCCGTCGGCCGGGTCGGCGAGCCGCAGCTGGCCCGCCTCGCCACCATCCTCGATCGCATCGCCGCCGAGGGCCTCGCAAGGGTGGTCCTGATCCACCACCCGGTGCTCCCCGGGGTCGCCAAGCCGCGTCACGACCTGCTCGATCTCACGGCCTTCGGCGCCGTGATCGCCAAGCACGGCGCCGAGCTGGTCCTGCACGGCCACGAGCACCGCCGCATCGAGGGCACCCTCCCGGGTCCGCAGCGGCCGGTGCCGGTGCACGGCGTCGGCTCCGGCACATACCTGTCCCAAAAGCCAGATCGCCACGGCGCCTTCTCGCTTTACACCGTGGCCCCGGGTTCGATCACCCGCGTCTACCACTGGTGGAACGGCACCCGCTTCGTCGCCGATCCGCCGGCCTCGTATTGATGCAGCTCAGCGGCGCAGCGGATCGCCGAGCCAGCGGCCGTCGCTGGCCTCGCCGAGCAGGCGCGCGCGCAGGTGACCGACGAGGTGGTGCGAGCCGCAGATCACGAGCTCGCCGCCGCCGGCCAGCCAGCCGTCGATCGAGCCCTGTAGCCGCGGATCGTCGACGCCAGCGAAGACATCGGCGCCAAACGGCGCGGCGAGATCGGTGAGGTCGGGCGCGGCGCCCGGCGG
>NZ_JACCSO010000229.1 GCF_013812955.1 Nannocystis sp.
CCCGGGGACCAGGACGGCGAGGGCGGCGAGGCGGCCGCAGGTGGCGTCCGCGGGCGGGTCCGCGGCGGCGAGCAGGGCGTCGAGGGCGAACAGAGCCTCGGCGGGCGAAGCGACGGGGGCCGGGTCGGGCCGGGTCGGCGCCAAAGAGAAGCTGGCCGGAGGGGCAGGTACCGAGGGGGCGTCGACGAGGCGCAGGCGGGGCGGGGCAGCCGTCATTTGTGCTCACGGATGGCGCGATGGATCTCTCGCTTCTGCTCGCGCTCCTTGATCGAGGCCCGCTTGTCGTAGTCCTTCTTGCCGCGGACCAGCGCCAGCGCGAGCTTGATGCGCCCGTTCTTGGCGTGCATGTCGAGCGGGATCAAGGTCAGGCCCTTCTGCTGGACCGCGTCCACGAGGTGCAGCAGCTCGCGCTCGTGCAGCAACAGCTTGCGCTGGCGCAGCGGCACGTGATTGCGCGAGTGGGCCATCGGGTACTCGCCGATGTGCGCCTGCACGAGGAACAGCTCGCCGCGGCTGTTGAACTGGCAATAGGCCTCGTTCAGGCTGCACTTGCCGTCGCGGATCGACTTGACCTCGCTGCCCATCAAAATGAGGCCGGCCTCGAGGCGCTCGATGACCTCGAACTCGAAGAGGGCGCGGCGGTTCTGCACGAACGCGTGCCCGTCCTTGATCTGCGGCGTCTTGCTCACGGCGGAGCGGGCACGCTACGCAAGCGTGCGCAGCAGGGCAAGCCCGGCGACCTCGCGCGCGCCGGCCGAGCGCAGCGCCGCCAGACAGGCCTCGAGGGTCGCACCGGTGGTCGTCACGTCGTCGACGACCAGCAGACGGCGTCCGGCCGCCGCCGGCGCGGCCACAAACGCCTCTGCGAGGTTCTGACGGCGCGTGGCGGCGTCTTGCGCGGTCTGCGGCGCGGTCGCGCGGATCCGGCGCAGCAGCCGGGGCTGGAGCATGACGGCCGGGTGGCCGGCGTGGCGCAGCGCCCAGCGGGCCAGCAGTTCGGCCTGATTGTAACCACGGAGCAGGGCCCGCCATGGGTGGAGTGGCACCGGGATCAGCGCATCCCAGCCCTTCCGGAGGAGATCCGCGCGGCTCAGCAGATGGCCGAGCGGGCCGGCGAGCTCGAGCTGCCCCGAGAATTTGAACGCGGCGACGGCGCGCGCGAGCGGCCCGGAATAGGCATGGATCGCCTCGATCCCGGCGACCCGCCGTGAGGCCGGCGGCAGCGGCTGGTGCTCCGGCAGACACAGCGAGCACAGCGGCAGCGCCGGGGCCCCCCGCAGGAGGCGACGACACCCGAGGCAGACGGCGGGGAACAGCAGGTCGAGCGGCATCTCCAGGGGTCGAGCACGACGGTGTCCTTGTTGCGGAGGCAGCGAGTTGCAACGGGAGCGATCGACAGTGATCTATGCCCATCTCGGAGATCTTGCTGGAGATCGCGCAAAAATCGTGCGGAGATCGGCTTTGTGTTGACCAGGTCGTGGGCGCTTGCAAGTGCCATGATTCTGCCGGATCGCGGACAATCGGCTGAGTTCGGTGGGTCTGCGGCCTAATTGCGAAAATTTGCCATGTGTAGGCCTATCTGCGCGCGACGCCGCGATGGCACGTGCATCGCAGCGCCACCATGGGCAAGGTTATTTACAGGGAGGCTCTTTATGACTGTGCACGATCTGAGATCGCTGGGCGTCGGCAAGACCTTGACGACGGGGGAATTCATGGTCCGACCGGCGGACCTCACCGCCCACGTCGAGTCGAGCTTCCTCGGACAGGTCGTCGGGACCTGCGAGGAGTGCCTTTCCACCGGTTCGTTCACCGGCGGCGCGGTCAGCCCGCTGCCCTGGGGCCGCGTCTGTCCCACCTCGGTGGCGGTCGACCGGGTGCTCGCCGCCCTGGCCCACAACGAGGCGCTGTGCGGCATTCCGGTCGCCGTTCGCAGCGTCGGACGGGTCCGGTCGCTCGGGGTGCTGCTGGTGGGCGAGCCGATCACGGCCGCCGCCGAGCTGCGCTTTCGCAGCGATCGGAATCCGGGCTCGACACACCTGACCCTCGAGGTCGAGGTGCATCACTGGCACGCCGGGCACCGGGCCCTGGTGCTCGGCTTCGAGGTCGGGCTCGAGCTGCACGCCGCGGCGGATCCGGCCGCTGCCTGAGGTGTCCACCGCCGTCTGCGATCATCCAGACGGCATTCACACGGCCCAGGCGAGGTCGATCTGCTGGGCCTGCGTCGTGAGAGGTCCTCGTGAGCGGCCGGACCCTGTCCGGTCCAGTGTCCGGGTCTGCCACCGGATGTGCGTTGAGTTGTGCTCCCGGGTGGTTCCCGGGCCATTCGCAATCCGCCCTCGGAGCTGATTGTCGGTGGTTGTTCGGCTCCTCGTCCGCTCCTCGTCCGCTCCTCGTCGGCTGCGCATCGCCGGAGCGGGCCGCAGCGGTCCGCAGGGCCAACTGCGCGAGTGGCGCCAATGTCGGATCTCGGGCTGCAAACGCTCGAAAACAAGCGCTGCGTGGCCGTGCTGCGGCGCCGTGCTGGCCCGTGGGCTCGTAGGTGTCCTTTGGGACAGGTACTTGCCGACCTTGCCAAGACTCGGAGGTGTGTGTGACCTTGGGCGGCACTGAGGCCGGGCGGCAGGTGGAGCCGCGACATGATTTTCGACGATCGCTACAAGATCATCCTGTCGGCGTGCCAGGATCTCCGCCGCCGCCGCGAGCAACTCGTCGGCCCGGTGATCGCGGGGCAGATCCTCGGCGCGGTCGACATGAATGTTCCCAGTGACCGGCTGCTCTCGCACATCGTCGCGGAGGCGCTGCTGCGTAGGGTGGACCGCGAGCTGCTGACTGGCAAAAACATCTATCTTCAGCAGTTTGAAATGGCCCAGATCGACCTGTTCGATGTGGCCAGGCGCCTGATTCCGCAGATCCCGCAGAGTTATGCGGTTGCCAATCAGTACCTCGCGGCCACGCTACGGGGGCTGGAGACCGCAGCGTTGCTGGAGATCGGAGCCGGCAAGGGCGCCCAGCTGCTCGCGCTGCTGCGCTTGCTCGCCGCGGCGCCCGGTCGCTTGCAGCAGCTTCGCATCGTCGCGCTCGACCCCGTGGGGCCCTGCCTGGTCGAGGCCCAGGCCGCGATCGAGGCGCTGGCGCCGAGCTTGCCCTTCGGGGTCGAGGTGCGGGCGCTGCGGGTGCTGTTCGAGCGCTGTCCGTTGACGACGCTAAGGGACGCGATCGGCGGCGTCGACGGGCTGGCGATCAACGCCGCGTTCACGCTCCATCACACCACCCACGCGCCGGGTGAGCAGGAGCTGCGCACGCAGCTGCTGCGCAACCTGGCGAGCCTCAAGCCGCGGGTGATGACGCTGATCGAGCCGCACGCCAACCATGACACCGAGCAGCTGACGCGGCGGGTGCACAGCTGCTGGGAGCACTTCGGCACGGTCTTCGATCTGATCGATCAGAGCGAGGGCACCCCGCTCGAGAAGTTCGCCCTCAAGGAGGTCTTCTTCGGCCGCGAGGTGCGCGACATCCTCGGGACCAGCGACGTGTTTCGCTGCGAGCGCCACGAGCCTTATGAGTCGTGGCTGCTGCGGCTGACGAAGGCCGGGTTGCGTCCGGCGGCCGGCATCGAGCTGTCGATCACGCTGCCGGACTATTGCTGGGCGATCGTGCGGGAGGGCCTGGTCCGCCTCGGGTACCGCGGGGTCCCGTTGATCGCGGTGTTCGCCTACCGTAGTCCGGAGGCGTCGTGACCGGCGAGCCGGAGCCGTTGGTCCACGGCACTCTCATGGCGGGTTTCGCCCAGGCCTGCATCAACCTCAACATCGTCGCCGGTCCGGGCGCGGCCGAGCTGCTGGCCGACCTCGACGTCGAGCGCTGGTATCCGCTGAGTCGCTGGTTCGCGCTCGAGCAGATGATCGGCGCGACCTACCAACACATCGACCCGATCCGGCTCAAGCTCGGCATCGAGATGATGAGCTTGTGGTACCACCGCGGCCCGGGCCACGACATCATCCGTCGCGGCGCCGACTTCCTGCACTTTCAGACCGGCAGCACCGGCATCATCAGCGTGATCCGGGGGCCGCGCGAGCTGGTCGGCTCCTTCGATCTGCGGGAGTTCGACGCGGCCGCCGGGCGCGCCGTGATCCACTCGACGACGCCCTTTCATCGCAAGATCGAGAGCGGGGTGCTGATCGGCGGGCTGCTGGCTCCCGGTGACCTCGACTACGTCGACGTGCATGATGACGGCGACCCCGATCTGCTGATCGTCGAGTTCCACTGAGACGCCCGCGAAAGGCCGCCCTGATGCCCCGGTTGGAAGATGTCCTCGAGCAAGGCGACGCCGCACGCGTGCACCAGCTGCCCCGCGAGGCGCTGGAGCGGCTGTTCTGGAAGTACCAGGGCCTGCGCAAGCAGGTCGAGCGCGACACGGCGTTTTGGCAGGCGACCAACGAGACGCTCAAGACCGCCTACGAGCGGCTCGACGAGCAGGAGCGCGAGCTGGCGCGGGCCTATCAGACGATCCGCCAGGACCTCGAGATCGCCCAGCAGGTGCAGCACGCGCTGCTTCCCAAGCAATTCCCCGACATGCTGGCGCAGCTCGATCTGGCGGTGCACCACAAGCAGTTGACCGAGGTCGGCGGCGACTACTACGACTTCTTTCGCACCCGCGACGGACACTATGCGATCGGCATGTTCGACATCTCGGGGCACGGAGTCTCGGCGGCGCTGATCATGGCCTTCCTCAAGGCGCAATTCATGCAGACGATGGAGCAGGCGGCGAGTCCGAAGGAGATCGTCGAGTGGGTGAACCAGGCGTCGCTCGGGTTTCTCCGAGAGGTACGCCGTTATTCCACAGTTAATTTCGTTGTTTTCGGGGAGCGCGCGATCCGCTACGTTTGCGGCGGAGGATACGGCGTCCTGGTTCGCGGTGGCGAGATCTACACGTTCAGCAAGGGCGACCCGTTCATCGGGCTGCGGCGGCGACCGTACACCGAGTTCGAGCTGTCCTTCGATGCCGACGACCTGCTGGCGATGTACACCGATGGCCTGGTCGAGGGCAAAAACGCCGCGGGCGAGGACTACAGCTCGCGGCGACTGAACGCGCTGATCCGCGAGCACGCGCGCGAGCCGGTCGGCGACATCCTTCGCCGCTGCGTCGACGACTACCACCAGTTTCGCCGCGCCGACACCGATGACATCACGCTCATCATCCTGCGAAGGCGGGCCCTGTGAGCGAGTCCCCGCCGGCGACCCGCCTCGGTGTCACCGTCACCGTGGCGCCGCTCGGCGACGTGCGCGGCAACATCGCGACCTTGCTCGGGCAGTCGCTGCACGACCTGCTGACCATGTTCTACCCGCCCGCGGTCGGCAAGAAGGCCAACGTCGCGGTGACCGAGCTGATCCAAAACGTGATTCAAAACGCGCTCGACGCCGACAGCACGCTCGGCCTCGACCTGCGCGTCGACGACGAGGGTCTGGTCGTGCGCGTCCGCAACAAGGCGACGCCGGCCCAGTACGAGGCGGTGCGCGCCCGCGTGGACGCGCTGGCCGCCAGCGACGCACCCAAGCATCTGTTCACCGAGACCCTGCGCAAGCGCCGGGCCGACCGCCTCAAGGGTGGCCTGGGGCTGATGCGCCTGGTCGCCGAGAACCGCTTCCGCCTGGCCGTCAGCTATGAGCAGGAGCACCTGACGATGCAGGCGGCGTTCCCCCTGCGAGGTACCCCATGAATGTGCTCACCTATGGCGAGATCATGGAGGGCGGCGCGAGCGTCTTCCACTGCGTGGTCCGCGAGGACGCCGGCTCGTTGTTCGTGATCTTCAGCGGCGTGGTCCGGGTCGACAACCCGGCGCGACACCTCTCGGAGCTGCTCGCCGAGCTGCGCCAGCTG
Organism: Nannocystis sp.; assembly: GCF_013812955.1. Classification (GTDB taxonomy): domain Bacteria; phylum Myxococcota_A; class Polyangia; order Nannocystales; family Nannocystaceae; genus Nannocystis. The sequence goes on from NZ_JACCSO010000229.1 coordinate 5,879, forward strand.
CTGCCGGGACGGACGATCGATCGCACGGTGATCGACTTCACCGAGCTCGAGTTCTGCAACTCGAACGGCTTTTACATCATCATGGACATCATCGAGCTGGTCTATGCGGCGACCACGGGCCCGGTGCTCGTGCGTCGGCTCGAGGAGGACGACTGGCAGCAGGAGACCCTGCCGATCCTGCTCAACCTCGACGAGGCCGCGGTCGCCGAGCGCACCAGCTTCGAGGATGTCGGCGAGATCTAGCCATGTTCGATCTGCACAAGTTGCTCACCCCACTGATCTTGCGGGTCGACGCCGAGCACCGGGTCAGCCCCGCCGACGAGCGCAGCGCCGCGCTCCTGGAGGCCATGGGCGAGCCCGAGCTGCTCGCCGAGCTCGCCCGCGACCCGGCGGCCCTGCTCGCGGCGAACGGCCCCTGGCGGACCTTGCCGCAGCCGGACGGCGGCTTCCTGCTGATCGGCGTCGCCTGGGAGAGCCAGGCCGTGATCGCCAACAGCCTCGCCCCGGCGTCCTTGCTCGACAAGCAGGCGCTGCTCAACGTGATGCCGGCGGCGATCAGCGAGCACCTGTCCGAGCAGCGCGCGCTGCAGCCGAAGGCCTACCGCGAATCCACGGTGCTGTTCATCGACGCGGTCCAGTTCTCGCGGCTCGCGGCGCGCGTCGATCCGGTCAGCTGCCTCAAGCAGCTCGACTTCTACTTCTCGCTCTTCGATCAGATCACGTCGGGCTTCGGGGTCGAGAAGGTGACGACCATCGGCGACGCGTACATGTGCGTGGCCGGGGTCCCGCAGCGCCGCGCTGCGCATGCCGTCGACGCCACGCTCGCGGCCCTGCGGGTCGCCCTGGCGGTCGCGGCTCGCCCGGGTCCGGTCGTCGACGAGTGGGAGTGGAGCTTTCGCATCGGCCTGCACTCGGGTCCGTGCATCTCGGGGATCATCGGCGCGCGGCGCAAGGTCTTCGACCTGTGGGGCGACACGGTCAGCGTCGCCGCGCACGTGCAGCGGGTCGGGCGGCCCGAGGCGGTATCGGTGTCGGGGGCGACGGCCCGGTTGATCGAGGGCTTCTTCGAGCTGCAGCACGACGGCACGACCGTGGTCCGCAACGCGGGCGAGGTCGAGATCCACCTCGTGCGCGGGATCCGGCCCGAGCTGTGCGCTCCGGATGGCCCGGGGCTGGTGAACGCGGCCTTTCATCAGCGCTACGAGGCGGCCTTCGGGGTCGCCTGCCCCGAGGCGGCCTGGCGCGCGCAGGCGGCCGAGGCCGAGCTGTTCGGGGCGCTGTAGGGCGCGTGCGAGGCGTGGGAGCGCGCCGCGCACGCCGATGGGCGGTCGCCAGACGGAGGCAGACGGAGGCAGACGGGTGGGACGGGGTAGGGAAGGGCGCGTGCGCCCGCCCATGGCTTGAAATCGGTCATGAAGCCGACCCCAAGCCTCCGGGGGGCCTGGCGCGGTCGCCCCGATCGCGCTAACACCATCGACCGTGGCCGAACTGAGTTCAAGGCGGCAGCGGATCCTGTTCGCCCTGTGTCGCGATTATATCGTGACGGGGCGACCGGTCGCCTCAGCCGGCCTCACGCAGCACCTCGAGTGCTCGTCGGCGACGATCCGCAACGAGCTCGCGGCGCTCGAGGAGCAGGGCCTGCTGCACCAGCCGCACCAGTCCGCGGGGCGGCTGCCGACCGCCGCCGGTATGCGCCTCTACGTGCGCTCGCTCGGCGCGCCGCCTCCGCTGCGTCCCGAGGTGCGCCGCGCCGTCGATGTCTCGTTCAGTGATGCGGGCCACGGCCCCGATGGCATGCGCACCGCGGTCCGTGTGCTCAGCGAGCTGGTCGGCTGCGTCGCCGTGACCTTCGTCGGCGAGGGCCGGCGCGGCGTGATGCGCCAGGTCGACCTGGTGGCGGTCCATGGCCAGCGCGCGCTGCTGGTGGTCGGCCTCGACGACGGGGTGCCCAGCGTGCACCCCGTGACCCTCGACCCGCGCTTCGTCGAACCCTCGGGCAGCGCGCTGCTGCGCCTGCAGGAGCGCCTGCGCGGGCTGTGCATCGGCAAGACGCTGGCCGAGGCGCGCACCGACCTGACGCGGCTGTGGGCCGAGCAGGAGGCGCGCCTCGATCGCCAGCTGGCGGAGAGCCTGCGCCTCGGGCTGTGGCTGTGCACCGCCGCCGCGCTCGATCCCCTGTGGGTGCAGATCGCCGGGCAGCGGCTGCTCGCCGGGCAGAGCGGGCAGACCCTCGCGCAGATCTTGACGCTCTTCGACGACTATCACGGCCTCGCCGAGTTGCTGTGTCAGCTGCTGCCGGAGCGGGCCGGGCTGCCGCGGGCCGAGGTCCACGTCGCCGCCGAATTGCCGCCGCCACTGGCAGCCCCGGGCGAGGAGGGCGCCGCCGTCTCGCTGATCCTCTCGGGCCTCAGCCTGGTCGGCTGCCGCGTCCAGCCGCTCGACGACGATGGCCACAGAACCGCCGCCGTGGCCCTGCTCGGGCCCGATCGCATGGATTACGAGGCGGTCATTCCTCTGGTAGAGTACGCGGCCCAGGCGCTGGCAGCCCGCACGAGCGAGTGATAGGTCACGGCCTGCTTGCGCGAGCCCCGAGGCATCGCCATGAACGGAGTCGCATGAGTCAAGCAACGAACGAGAACAGCGCCGAACCACGCCCCGCCGAGGGCCAGGACGGCGCATTGACCCTGACAGACGCGGAGAAGCTCGCCGTCGCCGAGCAAGAGGCCGCGAACCTCAAGGACAAGTGGCTGCGCGCCGTCGCGGAGCTCGACAACTTCAAGAAGCGCACCCGCCGGGAGATCGACGACGCCGTGTTCCGTGCCCGTCAGGATCTGCTCAGCAGCTTCTTCCCGACGGCCGACAACCTCGACCGCGCGCTCGAGCTCGCCCGCGGCAATGAGCAGCTGTTCAAGGGCATCGAGATGGTCGCCCACGAATTTCGCGGCGCCCTGGCCCGCCACGGCATCGAGGTCGTGCCGACCATCGGCCACACCTTCGACCCGGCGATGCACGAGGCGCTGCAGCAGGTCGACTCGGAGGAGCACCCGCCCGGCAACGTGATCCTCGAGTACGAGAAGGGCTACCGTCAGGGCGACCGCCTGCTGCGGCCGGCCCGGGTCGTCATCGCTGGACCGGGCTCGACGGGCCCGAAAAAAGCTGGCCCCGCCGCGTGAGCGTGGTCGCCGCACGCGGCCGCGGCGGCCCGATCGTCGGCATCGACCTCGGGACCACCAACTCCTGCGCCGCCGTCCTCGACGGCGGCGAGCCGCGGGTGCTCGCCAACGCCGAGGGCAGCCGGACCACGCCGAGCGTGGTCGCCTTCGTCGGCCAGGACATCCTGGTCGGCGAGTCCGCGCGCCATCAAGCAGGCAAGGATCCGGCCGCGGTCATCTCGGCTTGCAAGCGCCTGATCGGGCGCAAGTACGCCGACCTCGGCGAGCTCCGGCGCACACTGCCTTATTCGGTCGTGCCCGCCGACAATGGGGACGCCTGGGTCGAGGTCCGCGGCCAGCGGCGCTCGCCCAGTCAGATCGCCGCGTACGTGCTCGCCAGCCTGCGCGACGCCGCCGCCGACGCGCTCGGTGAGCCGATCTCCCGGGCGATCATCACCGTGCCGGCCTACTTCGACGACGCCCAGCGCCAGGCCACCCGCGACGCCGGAGCGATCGCCGGCTTGCGGGTCGAGCGGATCCTCAGCGAGCCGACCGCGGCCGCGCTCGCCTACGGCCTGCACGATCGCAAGCATCGCACGCCGAAGACCGTCGCCGTCTACGACCTCGGCGGCGGGACCTTCGACGTCTCGATCCTCGAGCTGCGCAGCGGCGCCTTCGAGGTGCTGGCCACCGCCGGCGACTCGATGCTCGGCGGCGAGGACTTCGACAGCGTCGTCGTCGACCACCTCGCGGCCCAGTTCCAGCGCCTGCACGGCCTCGACCTGCGCACCGACCACCACGCCCTCGTACGCCTGCGCGACGCCGCCCAGAAGGCCAAACACGAGCTCAGCTGGGCGCTGTCGACCGAGCTGAACCTGCCCTTCATCGCCGCCCGCAACAGTCAGCCGCTGCACCTCGCCGCCAGGCTGTCGCGCCGCGAGCTCGAGCAGCTGACGCGGCCCCTGATCGCCCGGACCCTCGGACCGTGCCGCCGCGTGCTCGCCGACGCCGGCCTGCAGGCGACGCAGATCGAGGAGGTCCTGCTGGTCGGCGGCCAGACCCGCATGCCGGCGGTGGTCGAGGCCGTCACCGAGTTCTTCGGTCGGCCGCCGAGCGCCGCGCCCAACCCCGACGAAGTGGTGGCGACCGGCGCCGCGATCCAGGGCGCGGTGCTGGCCGGTGAGCTCGAGGATCTGGTGCTGCTCGACGTCGTCCCGCTCAGCATCGGCGTCGAGACCCAGGGCGGCGTGTTCTCGGTGCTGATCCCCCGCAACACCCCGATCCCGGCCCGCCGCACCGAGATCTTCAGCACCAGCGTCGACAACCAGTCGATCGTGCATGTGCACGTGCTGCAGGGCCTGCGCGAGATGGCCGAGGACAACCGCAGCCTCGCGCGTCTGCAGCTGACCGAGATCCCCCCGGCGCCGCGCGGCGTGCCGCAGATCAAGGTCCACTTCGAGCTCGACGCCGACGCGATCCTGCGCGTCTCGGCGCGCGAACTGGCGAGCGGCAAACAAGCCTGTGTGCTCGCCGAGCCGACCTCGGGCCTGACCCGCCTCGAGGTCGAGAGCCTGGCCCGCGAGGCCGTGCTCGGCAAAGAAGCCGACCTCGCCCGCCGGGCCGCGGCCCAGCTCAGGAACCGCGCCGAGACCCTCGCCTACGCCTGCGAGCGCGCGCTCGAGAGTTATGGTGACGCGCTCCCGGAGGCCGCGCGCCGCGGCGTCGAGCGCGACCTCGGCACGCTTCGCGCGTTGCTCGCCGAGCAGGCCGATCCGACCGCGCTGCAGCCCGCCTTCTTGACGCTCGAACGATCCTCGCGCCAGATCTACGCCGCGATGCTCGGCGATCCCACCCCGGCACTCGATTAGCGGATGACTTACCAAGACCACTACGCGGTCCTCGGCGTGAGCCCTGGCGCCACCTCGGAGGAGATCAAGAGCGCCTACCGGCGGCTCGCCCTGGCCACGCATCCGGATCGGCACCCCGACGACCCCGACGCCGAGGCCCGCTTTCGGGCGATCTCGGGCGCCTACGCGGTGCTCAGTGATCCCGCCCAGCGCGCCCGCTACGACACCCAGCGCCTGCTCCCGGAGGCCCTGATCGGCGGGGTGGGGCAGGGCATCACCCTCGCCACCGCCAAGGACTTCTTCGCCGCCGTGGTCGGCGATGTCTTCGGTCGCCAACGACGCGAGCGCCGGCGGGGCCGCGATATTCGCTACACGTTGACGGTCGAGCTCGCCCAGGCGGTGGCCGGCGGTGAGCACGAGATCGGCTTCGAGGCCTCGGGCGCCTGCAGCACCTGCAGCGGCAGCGGCACCCGCCCCGGCGCCCGTCCGCCGATCACCTGTCCTTTGTGCCAGGGTCGCGGCGAGGTCAAGGGCGAGGGCTTCCTCAGCCGTTACACCGCCTGCGGCCGCTGCGGCGGCGTCGGCATGATCCAGCGCGATCCCTGCCATGCGTGCAGCGGGCGCGGGTCGCGGCGCGAGAAGCGGTCGTTCCACGTCAAACTTCCGCCGGGCACCGAGTCGGGCGCCGAGCGGGTGGTCGACGGTCAGGGGGAGCCCGGCCAGTTCGGCGGCCCGCCCGGGCACCTGCGCATCACCATCAATGTGCGGCCGCACCCGTGGCTGCGCCGCGAGGGTCATGACATCGTCGGCGAGCTCTACATCAGCGTCACCGAGGCGGCGCGAGGCGGCCGCATGCCGGCCCCGACCTTGACCGGCACGGCGATGGTGGAGATCCCTGCGGGGGTCAGCAACGGTGCCAAGCTGCGGCTGCGCGGCAAGGGGGTGCCGACCGAGGCCGGGCGCCCGGGGGATCAGATCCTCAGTGTCGTGATCGAGACGCCGAAGATCACCAGCCCCTCCGGCGCCGCGACCAACCTCGGCATCGCCCTCGACGCCCTCGAGCGGGCCGTGGAGGCCGATCCCCAGCTGTTGCCGCGGCGAGCCGCCCAGCGCGGCGGGTGATGCTCGCGCAGGTGATCTCGCCGGCGCACCTCGCCGACCACCATAAAGCACTGGCGCCCCACGAGGGATTACGGCATGGTCGGGGCGCCTCGCGAGGGTACGAGCAGCGATGGCTGGCGACGTTCAAAAGCAACTTCAAGAGCTCGAGGGCCTGGCCCAAAATCTCGGCGTGCGTGTCAGCTATGACGCCATGACGGGCCTGAGTCAGGGTTCCGGCGGCCTGTGCAAGGTCCGCGGCGAGTGGCGCATCATCATGGACAAGCGGCTCAAGGCAGTGGAGCGCATGCAGGTGATCAGCGACGCGCTGCGCTCGCGCTTCGACACCGAGGCCCACTTCGTCTCGCCGCAAGTCCGCACCCTGCTGACCGCGTCCTGAACTGGCCTCCGTTTGGCCCTCGTTTAGCCTCGGTTTGGGCCCCGTTCAGGCCAGCTCAGGGCCGCAGGAGATCCGCCAGCACCGGGTCTTCCGCGAGCAGCGCCATGACCTCGGCCTCGATCGAACGCCACACCGCAGGGTCGGCCCCGGTCGGGGCCTGGGCGCGCACGACGGCCGCGATCAGCTGGCTGCGCGCCGTGTCAGCGTCAATTGCGCCCACTGCCAGCGCCTCGGTCAGCGCCCGCAACGGATCGGCCGGCGCC
>NZ_JACCSO010000256.1 GCF_013812955.1 Nannocystis sp.
CCATTCCCCCCTGCGTGACGAGACGAGTACCCATCTCCGGGTCGGCGCACGAGCCGACCCGGAGAGCCGATGGCGTACCGCGAGATCACGATGATCGAAATCAAAGAAGTACTCCGACGATGGGTCAGCGGGACCCCCAAGAAGCGCCTCGCGGCGCAACTGGGGCTCGATCCGAAGACCGTACGACGCTACGTGCAGGTCGCCGAGCAGTGCGGCGTGCGCCCAGGTGCCGTACTCGACGCTGCACCGGTTCGCCGTGCAGGAGCTCGCCTTCGGGCGCAAGGCGGCCACCGTGCCCGTTGCGGACGGCGAGCCGGGCCACGAGCTGCAGGTCGACACGGGTTGGGTGCTGAGCCTCGAGCCCGACGACGCCGGCGTACGTCGACGCAAGAAGGCCTTCGTCTTCACGCCCAACGTGTCGCGCTACCGCTTCGTCTACCCGATCGAGCGGGAGACCACCGCGGAGGCGATCGCCGCCTGCGAGGCCGCCTGGGCGTTCTATGGCGGGGTCTTCCGCGTGATGGTCATCGACAACATGAAGGCGGTCGTCGCCCGGGCGGATCGACTCGAGCCGCAGATCATCGAGGGCTTCCGCGAGTATGCGCAGGCACGTGGCTTCTTCGTCGACGCCACGCGCGTGCGCCGACCCAAGGATAAGCCGCGGGTCGAGCGATCCGTCCGCGACGTCCGCGACGATTGCTTCGCGGGCGAGCGGCTTCAAGATCTCGACGCGGCGAGGGCGCGAGCGCTGCGGTGGTGCCGGGATGAGTACGGCATGCGCCGGCACGGCACGACCGGCCGGATGCCGCGCGAGCACTTCAGCCACGTCGAGGCGCCCGAGCTGCTGCCCCTGTCCGGCGAGCCCTACGACGTGCCCCGATGGTCGACGCCGAAGATCGCACGCGACCACTTCGGGCAGGTCGAGCGCGCGCTCTATTCGCTGCCGACGCGGCTGATCGGGCGGACCCTGGACGCCCGCGCCGATCGCAGCCTCGTCCGCTTCTACGACCGCGGGCGGCTCGTGAAGGTTTGCGAGAAGCTGCCGCCCGGCGGTCGCCACATCGACCCCGAGGACTACCCCCAGCACCAACGAGCCTATGCCATGCGAGACATCGAGTACCTGCAGAAGACCGCCGACGAGCTCGGCCCCTCGATCGGCGCGATGACCCGGCGCCTGCTCAGCCAACCACTGCCGTGGACCAGCATGCGCAACGTCTACGCCCTGCTCCCGCTCGCCAGGCGCTACGGCGCCGAGCGAGTCGACGCGACCTGTGTCACCGCGCTCGCCCACGACATGCTCAGCATGCATCGCCTGCGTCGCATGCTCGAGTCCGCCGTGGCCGAGTCCAAACCCGAGCCGGCTCGGGCGCTTCCGCCTGGAAGATTCCTCCGGCCGACCCAGCACTTCGCGCTGCCCTCAACGCCCACCACCACCGGAGAACCATCATGACTCAAGACGTCATCACCACCGATCTGAAACAAGTCCTCAAGCGCCTGAAGCTGGGGCCGATCCTCGACACGCTGCCCGATCGACTCGCCCTCGCCAGACAGCAGAAGATGCCCCACCAGGACCTCCTCTTGCTGATCCTCTCCGACGAGGTCACGCGCCGCTCGCCGTTGCGAGCGCGGCGCGCCGTTTCACGGGACATTTGCAATGTCAGCACATGATCGAGGGCTCGCGGGATAACGGCGAACGTCCGGCCCGTGGGCTTGGGTCCCCGCTTCTTGGGCGTCAACGCGACGACCATCCCGCGGTCCCGTGACCGCCGCCGAGTTTTCCCGCATCGAAGGCGATCGAAACCAGCGCCGCGATCACTGTGCCTTCGGACCCCCCGGGTAGGAATTACAGCCATGCAACGTAGATTTTTAAGAATGCCGGTTCGATTGTGGGATCTTCGGGTGTGGTGCGCTGCGCTCGTCGTGCTGGGCGCGGCGAGCGAGGCCGATGCCACGCTGCCATCGCGCGTGTGGGGCACGTATGTCGGCGGCAACGCCCCCGACTACGTCAACCACGTCGTGGTCGATGCCCAAGGCTACGTCTATATCGCCGGCACCTCGTATTCGGAGGGCCTCGCCACGAAGGGCGCCCACAAGGCCGCCCCGGAGGACTCCGACGCCTTCCTCGTCAAGTACACCCCTGATGGCAAGCCCGTGTGGGGCACCTATATCGGCGGGGTCGGCATTGAAGCTGGGGGAATCCTCGCGCTCGGCGATGGCGTGGTGGCGTACGTTGGGCTCACGGATTCCGCCGCGGGCATCGCCACTCCCGGGGCGTTTCAGACCGAGAACGGCGGGAACGACTTGTGCGCGTTTGCCGCCGTCTTCACCACCGAGGGCGTGCGGCAATGGGGCACCTACCTCTGCGCCCCGGGGGCGACGATCGATCCCGCGGGCATCGCCATGGACGCGCAGGGCGCGGTGTACCTGGTCGGCAGGGCCCGGGCGGTGGTTCCCGGGCTCACGACGCCCGCCTCACACCAGCCGGACTATGTCGGGGGTGGCGATCTCGGCGATGGCTACCTCGCCAAGTTCGGCGCGCAGGGCTCGCTGCTGTGGGGCACGTATTATGGCGGTTCCTCCTTCGACCACCTCGAGGATGTATCGGTCAATCAGCTCGGGGAGATCTACATCGCCGGTGCGACGCGCTCCGCGACCGGGATGGCCACTCCGGGGGCTCACTCGACCAGCGTAAAGGAGTACGACGGCTTCCTGGCGCGCTTCACCACCGACGGAGCGCGCATGTGGGGGACCTACTATGGTGGTGCCGAGGAGGATGGCGTCACGAGCGTCGTCGCGCTCCCGCAGGGCGGAGCCGTGGTTGCCGGGCAAACCGCATCCATCGCGGGGATCGCCACACCCGGCGCCCACCAGCCGAAACTTGCCGGCGACGTCGACAACTTCCTCGCGCGCTTCGATGCGGCCGGTACGCTCCTCTGGGGGACCTACTCCGGCGCAGCCGGGCAGGAAGGTCCCTCCCGGATCTCGGTGAGCGCCGCCGGCGATCTGTATGCCGTCGGCTCGACGGATTCCTTGGTCGGGCTCGCCAGCGCGGACGCGTGGCAGACGCAGTCGAACGGCCTCGAAGAGCTGTTTCTTGCGAGCTACGACATCGACGGAGTGCAGCGCTGGGGGACCTACTACGGCGGATCCAGCTACGAGTTTACCGCCAATCTCGCGGTCACCCCGACCGGCGATGTCTACCTCGTCGGCGATACCCGCTCGTCGGACGGCATCGCCAGCCCCGATGGCCATTCCACCGTCATCGGTACGGACGAGGCTGACGGATTCCTCGTGCGCTTCAGCCAGGCGACATTCGGGCAGCCGTGCGAGGGCCCCGGAGACTGCAAGGACGGCACCTGCGTCGACGGGGTCTGCTGCGCCAGCGCCTGCGGCGGGGGGGTGGACGACTGCCAGGCTTGCGCGGCCAGCAAGGGCGCCGTCGAGGACGGCACCTGCATGCTGCTCGGCCCGGACGTGATCTGCCGGGCCGCCGACGGCGTCTGCGATCTCCCGGAGCACTGCGCTGGCGCCGTTGCCTGCCCGGACGACGTGATGGCGGCGGACGGGGAGGCCTGCGTCGACGGCATCTGCATGGCCGGCCAGTGCGCACCAGACGCGCCCGACGATTCGACGGGCAGCGATTCGACGGGCAGCGATTCGGCGGGCAGCGATTCGACCCCGACTGGCGAACCCACCACGGGCAGCGGTGACGCTGGCGGCACGGCGCCCGAGGATTCGACCGGCGCGCCTACCACCAATGGCGCGGTCGAGGGCGCGGATGGCTGCGGCTGCCGGGGCGCGCCGGGCCCATCCGGTCCGACCGGCCTGGTCGCCGCGTTGCTGCTGCTGCTGCGCCGACGAAGGCGGTGAGCACAGCAGCCGGATCTCGGGCCGCGGCACATCCTCTCCAGTCCGCGACCCGTCGCCGCCGCGAGTATTCGCGCGTAGGTGCCGATGGTCACGACGGCCAGCACCCGATGTACCACCCGGAATGCGTGGCGTGCGCACCGCGAGGCTGATTAGCTGACAACGTCGTAATAGATCTGGGCGCACCGCTGGGTATCGACGCCATGGCCGAGGGTGATGTGACGGCTGATCAGCTTGCGCTTGCCGTCCTTGTCGGCCCAGGTCCGCTGGGCGCCGAAGCGGGTGCCGGTCTCGGGGCTGTCGCGGGGCCGCCAGCGAGCGCCGCCTCCGGTTACCTTCTGAGCCGAGGTGCGCATCGAGGTCGTCGGGTTTCAGGTCGTGGATCAGCAGGCAAGGGTGAAGGCGCTGCTTGGTGTCCTACGCGGCCCAGCCGGGACGGGGCTTACTGCCGAGCTGGAGTCGGCGCGCAATTGCTCGGGTTCACCTGCACGTCGACGGCCGTGAATCGACGGCCTGGCCCGGCAGGGCGGCTGACGCCTGATCAGCCGCCCTCGCGCAGGTATCCGGGCGGCTCACGGCTTCGCGCGACTGCGCGGCTTCGACGGCGCACGCGCCGCGAGCCACTTCTTGAGATCGGCGAAGACCGCGGGGTCGAGGTTCTCGGACAGTTCGCTGAGGTAGGGCTTCTTCGGCGTGACGTCCGCGAGCGCGACGCGCAACGCGAGGCCGAAAAGCATATGATCCATCCCGCTAGAAGTGAGACACTCGCTGACACTATATCACGCCCACCATACTCCTTTAGTGTCTCTCCCGTCAGGCCCTTTTTTTGCTATGCTACCCTCCGTCGGCTAAGCCTGTCGAAGCCCCATGACGGGCTTCGACAGGCTCAGCCAACGAGCATCACCGCCACAGCCACCGATAGATCCAAAGGAAAGGAGCGCGTCCATTGCGCAGATTAACCAAGCAGCCTGGGGAGGAAAACGTATGAAGGCGATTGTGTACGAGCGCTACGGCCCGCCGGAGGTTCTGCAGCTTCGAGAGCTAGAGAAGCCGCTGCCCCGGCCCAATGAAGTCCTGGTGAAAGTCCACGCAACCACGGTTACCATCGGGGACTCCAGGATGCGCAGTTTCACCGTCCCGCGCACGCAGTGGATCTTTGCACGGCTTTACCTGGGCATCACAAAGCCCAAAAGAACCATTCTCGGCATGGAGCTGGCCGGGGAGGTTGAGGCCGTCGGCAGGGATGTGACCCGCTTTAAGCCCGGTGATCGGGTTTTTGGCTCGACCTTCGCCGCCGGGTTTGGCGGCTATGCCGAGTACAAATGTCTGCCGGCCGACGGCGTGCTGGCGCTCATGCCGACCAACAGCAGCTACGCGGAGGCCGCCGCCCTCACTGGCGCGGGCATGACCGCGCTGCGCTGTCTGCGCAAAGCGCCGATCCAGCCTGGACAGCGGGTGCTGATCTATGGCGCTTCGGGGGCGGTCGGCACCAATGCGGTCCAGCTGGCCAGGCACTTTGGGGCCAGCGTGACGGCGGTCTGCAGCGGGGCGAATCGAGCGATGGTGCAGGGGCTGGGGGCGGATCACGTGATTGATTATACGCAGGAGGATTTTACCCAGCTCGGCGCGACGTATGACCTTATTTTTGATGCCGTCGGCAAGCTCGCCGCCGCTCCGGCGAAAAAGCGGCTCACGGCGGACGGCCGCTATCTCAACGTCCATACGGCCTCCAGCGGCCGCGAGAGCACCGCCGATCTGCTTTTCCTCAAAGGGCTGGTTGAGGCGGAGGAGATCAAGGTGGTCATCGACAGACGCTATCCGCTGGAGCAGATTGTCGAGGCGCACCGCTATGTCGATCGCGGCCACAAGAAGGGCAATCTGGCGATCATGGTGGTGCCTGGCGGCAGCGCCTAGTGCATCCACCCATGCCCAATGCGGCAACCCACCAGCGTAAGGGCAGGCCTCTGTGCCTGCCGTAAGGGCAGGCCTCTGTGCCTGCCCAAACCTGCTGCCATTCCGCAGCGCTTTTCTGGGACAGCGCCTAGCAGCCCGTGGTGAAAGTCGCGGCAACCACGCCATGCGACAACCACGCGCTGCGGCAACCACGCCGCGAAAAGTCGCGACCCGTCGAGGGGGCGCGACATCGCGCGCGCGGCTGAATGCGCGTAGAATGCCTTGGCCATGGCAATGGGACAAGATGACGGCCAGCAGCCGACCCTCTTCCTGACGTACGACAAGCTCCGTGGGCTCGGGCACCCATTCTACGACGCGCTCGATCGGCTGCTGCGGGACCAGGGCGCGCTTAAGCGGTTCTAAGTGAGAATTTGGGCGGCCAGGTGAGCGGCGGAGAGTGCGCGGGCGGTGCGGGCGGTCGATGTTGGCGCGGTCTTGGGGGCGAGGGGAAGCGAGAGTGAGGGTCTGCGAGGCGAAGGGCACGGCCATGGGCCCGCGACGGCGGCGGCGGGGCGCAGGGGTGTAAACACGTCGCCGGGTGGGGCGCGTGGTCAGCGTGGTCAGGGGAGCAACAGGAGCTGTCCAGGGGGAGGAGGTGCTGGCGGAGCGCGGGCGCCGTGGAGGATTCTGGCGATGGCGTTGGGGTCGGAGACGACCTCCAGGACACGCATCCGGCCGCCGCACTTGCGGCAGTGACGTCGAGCGCGAAGACGCGGGCGCGGTCAGGGGAGCAACAGGAGTTGGCCGGGAGGAGGAGGCGCAGGCGGAGCGCGGGCGCCGTGTAGGATGCGGGCGATGGCGTCGGGGTCGGAGACGACCTCAAGGACACGCATGTCCGACGCATCGGCTGGGCCAAGCTCCTCGCCCGCGTCTTCGCGCTCGACGTCACCCGCTGCCGCAAGTGCGGCGGCCGCATGTGCGGCGGCCGCATGTGCGTCCTTGAGATCATCTCCGACCCCGACGC
>NZ_JACCSO010000278.1 GCF_013812955.1 Nannocystis sp.
GAGGCCAACACGCGCCTCCAGGTCGAGCACCCGGTCACCGAGTTCGTCACCGGCATCGACATCGTCAAGGAACAGCTCCGCATCGCAGCGGGCGAGAAGCTCGGGTTCAAGCAGAGCGACGTCACGATTACCGGCCACTCGATCGAGTGCCGCATCAACGCCGAGGATCCGGTGACGTTCACGCCGAGCCCCGGCGTGATCCACGCGTACAGCGTGCCCGGCGGCCCCGGCGTGCGCGTCGACACGTTCATCCACGCCGAGTGCACCGTGTCCCCGTACTACGACTCCCTCATCGCGAAGATCATCGTCCACGGCCGCGACCGCGCGGAGGCGATCGCGCGCATGCGGCGCACGCTCGAGATGACGGTCATCGAGGGGATCAAGACCTCGATCCCGCTGCAGCTGAAGATTCTCGCCGAGCCCGATTTCGTGGCGGGTCGTCTCAGCACGTCGTTCATGGAGCGCTTCATGCCCGAGGAGAAGGCCAAGCGCGAAGCGGCCACCGAGCGGCAAGCCTCGGCGTAGTGTTCCCGCTCTACGCCATTCTCGACACCGCGCTCGCCCTCGCGCGCGGCTACGAGCCTGTCGATCTCGCGCGCCGCTTCTTCGACGGCGGCGCGAAACTCCTCCAGCTCCGCGCGAAGGATGTCCCGGCGGGACAGGTCCTCGACTGGTCGCTCGCGATCGCGGAACACGCCGCGCGCGCCGGGGCGGTGTTCATCGTCAACGACCGCGCCGACGTCGCGCTGATGACCGGCGCTGACGGCGTGCACGCCGGGCAGGAGGACCTGCCTGCGGCGGCGGTCAGACGCCTGGCGCCGCCCCCGTTCCTCATCGGCCTCTCTACGCACACGCCAGCTCAAATCGCCGCGGCCGCACGAGAACCCGTCGACTACCTGGCCATCGGCCCGGTGTTCGGCACGGCGACGAAGGAGACGGGCTACGCCGCCGTGGGTCTCGACCTCGTGGGGGAGGCGTCGCGCAACGCCGCCGGACTGCCGGCCGTCGCGATCGGGGGCATCACGCTCGAGAATGCGCCGTCGGTCGTCGCCGTGGGCGCGTCGAGCGTAGCCGTGATATCGGATCTGCTGGCCGGAGACCCAGCGGGGAGAGTGCGGGAATACCTCCGGGCGCTTCGCTAGGAGCTTGTTGAAATAGTCGCGCGACGCACGGCTCTCATCCCCTCGTGCGCTTCGGCGCGCGCGGTCGATGTGGGCGGCGTGAGTCGCGGGGCCAGGGGGCCGCGTGCGCCGTCATGCGGCGACCGGCCTCAGGAGCTTCGGGAGCCGCAGGAGATTGAACGCGGCGCTGGCGAAGATGAAGAGCGCGTCCACGTTGGCTAAGCCTCGCAGTTTGACTTTCCGGAGCCCGGCGATCGTTTTCAGCCACCCGAATGCCGGCTCCACACGAGGCCGACGGGCCTGACTCTGCGCGTAGCCCGGATGCCGCGTCGTGCGGCGATCGATCGCGCTCCCGCCGGTGCGCTTGAGATTCTGCGTGAGATGCGGCGTGGCCCCAAACGCGCGGACGCCGGCGACGAAGTCGGTGGTGTCGTAACTCTTGTCGGCGCCCAGCGTGCGGCGACGCGGGCGCTCGTGATCGAGCGCCTGGAGCATTTGCAGGGCGGCGTCGCGCTCGGCGAAGCCCTCGGCCTGCGTCGCCATGGCGTCGACGATCAGGCCCTGCCGGTTGTCGATCAGCAGATGGCCCACATACGCCAGGCGCGCTTCCATCGCGTTCCCCTTGCGGTAGAGGCGGGCCTCCGGGTCGGTCGTCGAGGCATGGGTGTCGTTCTTGCGCGACTGCCCGTGGAAGTTGCGGCCGTCGCCGTCGGTGTCGTCGTCTTTGCGTCGAAAGCTTTTCTGTCCGGCCCACGCCTCGATCAGGGTCCCATCGACGGTGAAGTGCTCATCGGACATCAGGCCCGTGGCGCGGGCGAGCACCTGGCGGAAAAAGCTGCGCGCGATCTCCTGATTGAGCAACCGGTCGCGATTCTTGGTAAACACCGTGGGCGCCCACACCGGCTCGTCCATGTCCATCCCGACAAACCAGCGAAACAGGATGTTGTAGTCGAGTTGCTCCATCAGCAAGCGCTCGCTGCGGATCGAATAGAACATCTGCAGCAACTGCGCCCGAAGCAAGCGCTCGGGCGGCACCGAGGGCCGGCCGATCGCCGCGTACAGACCGTCGAACTCGTGGGACATGCCGGCTAAGACCTCGTCCACCAACACGCGAATCGCGCGTAGCGGATGGTCGGACGGTACCCGCTGCTCGGGCGATACA
This sequence comes from Nannocystis sp., assembly GCF_013812955.1. Classification (GTDB taxonomy): domain Bacteria; phylum Myxococcota_A; class Polyangia; order Nannocystales; family Nannocystaceae; genus Nannocystis. The sequence continues at coordinate 2,284 of NZ_JACCSO010000278.1, forward strand.
TAACTGAACATCGAGTCGGGGCGGCGGTCGTCTCCACGCATGCGCCGATGGTAGTACGGGATCCTCTCGGTGTCGATCCCTACGAGACCGCCTTTTTCAGCAAGCTCCTAGAAACGGGTCGCCCTGCCTACCCCACCGAGATCACCGCAAGACTGTCCGCTGTCGCCCCGCGCACCGCACCGAGCGGTATCGTCCGATCGAAGGTCGCCAGGCACCCCTTGCGATTCACGGCCAGGCCGAGCAGATAGATGTCC
>NZ_JACCSO010000352.1 GCF_013812955.1 Nannocystis sp.
GTCACCCCCGCCGAACCTTTGCGCTACACTCCCGGCGCGTGAGTCAGCTCGGCAGCATCTTCGAGCCCGACAGCGGTGTGGGTCCCCGAGGCCGGGATCTACGCGCCGACGTCACCGTGCCCGCCTGGGCCTGCGGTCACCCCGACGGTCACGCGGTCCCGGTCCCGCGCGAGCTCCCGGCCCTCGGCGGTTATGCCCAGCGCGCCGCCGGCCACGACGTCGGCGACCTCGTACATCTGCGGCTCCCGCAGGGCTTCCCCGAGGGCGGCGTCTTGCGCCTGCGCGGCCAGGGTGAGGCGCTCACGGGCGGTCCCTCCGGCGACCTGCTGCTGACCGTGCACATCGACCAGAGCCAGCGCGATCCACCGGGCGGCGCCCTGACCTGGTCTCCGGGACAGGTCCTATCAAACAGTCCCGACGCGCCGCGGACCCTGGTCGTGGTGGTCTTGCTGGTGTTCGCCGCCGGCGCAGTTGTTATCGCGCTGCTCTGAGCCTGGCCCCACCAGCCAGCCCGGTGCCCGGTGCGCGCCTGTGGACCGTGGTCGCTTGACGGCCCCAGGAGGAGGGCGTATGCCAGCAATGTGAGTTATTCTAAGCGCCGGATTGGTTCGGGTCGCGTATTGGCCCTCGCGGTGGGCCTCTCGCTGTTCGCCATGGAGGGCGCAGTGTCGGCTTTCACCGCGCCACCGACTGGTAAACACGGCCGTCGACTCGCCAGCGGCGGCCAGGCCCGGCAGCACCGCAACATCGCCTGGCGCGCCCCAACCAATGCCGGCAAGGCCCACGCCGAGCTCGCTGCTGCGATCGACGCCGGCGAGACGATGTGGGATCGCGACACCGGCGTCCCGCTGCGCATGTGGGGACGCGGCGTGGCCGTGCCCGGCAGCGTGCGATCGGCCGAGCTCGCGGCGCGCACGGCCCGGGCCCTGCTCGACCGGCACCTCGATGTCCTGGCGCCCGGCAGCCGCGCCGGCGACTTCATCCTCGCCGGCAACGACCTGAGCGCGGGCATCCGCAGCGTCGGCTTCGTCCAGCATCATCGCGGCCGACCGGTGCTCGGCGGTCAGATGAGCGTGCGCTTCAAGGCCGATCGCCTGATCGCGATCGGCTCGGAGGCCCTGCCCGACATCAAGGTCGCGCTCACCGATACGCCGATCGCGGCCCCCACGGCCCGCACCCGCGCCCGCGCGTGGATCCTCGCCGAGGCGGCCGGCAGCGCCAGCGCCGGTCTCGTCGAGGGGCCCTTCATCCTCCCGATCGTGCGACCCGGCCAGCCGCTCGGCTACCGGGAGGTCATGCGGGTCACCGTCGACGCCACCCAGCCGATCGGTCGCTTCGCCGTCTACCTCGACGCCGCCACCGGTGAGCCGGTCGCGCGCGAGCAGCTGCTGCACTTCGCCACCGGCACCGTGAAGTTCCACGTCCCGCAGCGCGGGCCCGAGGGCCCCTACGTCGACCTGCCGGCCCCCGGCCTCAACGTGTTCGTCAACGGCGGAGCGGCGACCACCGATACGCTCGGCGCCTTGAACTTCGCCGGCGTCGGGCCGGCGGCGGTCGTCGCCGGGGTCGCGGGCGGGCTGGTCACCGTCGTCAGCGTCGAGGGCGCGAGCGCGCTCAAGAATCTGGCCCTGCCCTCCGGCGGCGTCGCCCTGTGGGCCGACCCGAACACCGAGATCATCGACGCCCAGCTGAGCGCGTACCTGCACGCCAACGTGGTCAAGAGCCGGATCCGTTCGATCGACCCGGACTTCGCCTTCCTCGACAAGAACCTGCAGGTCACGACCAACATCCCCGACGTCTGCAACGCGTTCAGCGACGGCGACTCGATCAACTTCTTCCTCGAGGGCGACGGCTGCGAGAACACCGCCCGCATCTCCGATGTCGTCTATCACGAGTACGGCCACTCGGCGCACATCCAGGGCCTGATCATCGGCGTCGGTCAATTCGACGGCTCGCTCAGCGAGGGCATCTCCGACTACCTCGGCTCGACGATCACCAACGACTCGGGCCTCGGCCGCGGCTTCTTCACCGGCAGCCCGAACGGCGCGCTGCGTGAGCTCGATCCGCAGGGCTCCGAATTCACCTGGCCCGACGACCTCACCGGCGAGGTCCACGACGAGGGTCTCATCATCGGCGGCACGCTCTGGGACCTGCGCAAGTCGCTGATCGCCAAGCTCGGCGCGCAGGCCGGTGTGGCCCGTACGGACCATATCTGGTTCCAGTCGATCCACCGCGCGGTCGACATGCCCACCATGTATCCCGAGGCCCTGGTCGCCGACGACGACGACGGCAACCTCGCCAACGGCACCCCCAACGAGTGCGAGATCAACCTCGCCTTCGCGGCCCACGGCATGCTCGGCGCCGGCAGCCTCACCGGCTCGGTCGTGCTCGCCCCGACCACCCAATCCGGCACCCCGCTGCAGCTGCAGCTCACCGGCGGCACCAAGGCCTGCGTCGACCTCGCGCCGACCTCCGCCGAGCTGCGCGTGCGCCTGCCGAACGCCCCGATCGTCGGCATCCCCATGAACCCGATCGCCGGCGGCTTCACGGCCGTCATCCCGCCCTTCCCCGACGGCACGCTGGTCGAGTATCAGGTCGTCGTCACCTTCAGCGACGACTCGACCGGCAGCTTCCCCGCCAACGACGCCGACCCGTTCTACCAGCTCTACCACGGCCCGGTGACGCCGCTGTTCTGCACGACCTTCGAGGGTCCGCCCGGTCCCGAGGGCTGGGTGCTCGGCGACCAGTGGCAGCAGGGCACGCCGACCGGTCAAAACGGCGATCCCGCCGCGGCCTTCGCCGGCGCGGGCGTGCTCGGCGTCAACCTCAACGGCGCGTACGCGCCCGACAGCAACACCGCGCTGCTCAGCCCGGTGATCAACACCGCGGGGTTCAAGACCGTGCGCCTTCAGTACCAGCGCTGGCTCGGCGTCGAGGACGGCGCCTTCGACGACGCGAGCATCTCGGCCAACGGCAAGCTCGCCTGGACCAACCTCGACAGCCAAAAGGGCGACGAGAGCAAGACCCAGCACCGCGACCTCGAGTGGCGCTTCCACGACGTCGACCTCACCCAGTTCGTCGCCAACAACGCCGTCCAGCTCGAGTTCCGCCTGAGCTCCGACGCCGGCATCGAGTTCGCCGGCTGGAACCTCGACCAGCTGTGTGTCGTCGGCACCGACGGCATGGCGCCCGGCGTGTGCGGCGACGGCCTGCTCGGCGCCGGCGAGACCTGCGACAACGGGGCCGGCAACAGCGACTCGCTGCCCGACGCCTGTCGCACCAACTGCCTGCCGGCCCGCTGCGGCGACTTCGTGCTCGACAGCGCCGAGTCGTGTGACGACGGCAACCAGTTCGGCGGAGACGGCTGCGGGCCGACCTGCCAGAGCGAGCCGGTCGCGACCACCGATGTCCCGACCACCGGCTTCGGCGACGAATCGTCGTTCACCGCCGGCGACAGCGAGAGCGAGACCCAGTCGCCGGCCAGCGCCGGCAACGACGGCGACATCCCGGATCGCGGCTGCGCCTGTGACACCGGGGCCCCCGACGCCGCGCCGGCGCTGGGCCTCGGCCTGCTGGCCTTGCTCGGCCTCCGCCGCCGCCGCCAGGGC
>NZ_JACCSO010000353.1 GCF_013812955.1 Nannocystis sp.
GGCCAACGGCGACCGCAGCCTGCTCGGCGTCGCCAGCCGCCTGCCCGTGCGCGCCGTGCTGCGCCGCCCTCGCGGCCTCGAGAACTCCCCGCTGCAATACCCCGAGGGCTACAAGCTGCTCGCGCGCCGCAAGCTGTCCGGCTCGCTGCTCGAGATCGACACCCTCGAGGTCCCCGCCGAGCTGCGCCAGCACGACCTGCCCGGCGACACCGAGTACATCTGCGAGACCGCGGGCGCCGACGGCGAGGTCCACGACGTCGTGCGCAGCGGCGCCCACCTGCGCTGGATCGGCGAGAACGCGGCGCAGATGCTGGACCTCAACGCCGGCACCCACCTCGCCTGCGCCCAGGCCTTCACCAGCCCGCGCTTCTTCGACCCCGTGGTGCTCGGCTGGCTCGCCTCCGAGGCGCGCCTGATCATGGCCGACAACCCGACCCTCGAGTCGGTGCTGCCGCCGATCGGCACCTACGAGCGCCTCGTCGTCGTCGACCTCCTGTATTCGCTGCAAAACGCCGCCCGCGCGCTCAAGGCCGCCGGCGCCGCGCGTGAGCTGCTCGCCGTCATCCCCCAGGCCACCATCGCCACCAGCCACGCCAAGGTGCTGCGCCAGATCTTCGGTGAGCATCCGCGCCAGCTGCTGCTCCTCGAAGAGATCGGCATCCTCGGCTCGCGCGCCATGCATCGCGGCGAGCGCTTCGAGCCCGCACCCGGCATCGAGCTCCGGCCCGGCGAGGCCCACGGCGGCGGCCACGAGGTTCTGTTTCACCCGCGCCTCCCGGTCGTCACCCGCCCCGCGCTGCCCTCCGGCGAACCCGGCGGTCCGGTCGCGGGCACCGAGGGCTGGTATCACACCGGCTACCTCGGCAACTTCGGCGCCCACGGTTCGCTCGGCGAGGTACCTGGCCGAACGGACAGCCTCGTCAACCTCGAGGGCCGCCGCGCGTCGCTGCGCACCATCGAGGCCGCGATGCTCCGCCACCGCCGCATCACCACCGCCGAGGCGATCGTCGAGTACGACGTCGACGGCAACCCCTACGTCCACCTGCAGTTTCGCGCGACCGGCTCGACCCCTCTCGACGACCTCGACGAGTTCATGGTCGACAGCCTCCCGCCGTACATGGTTCCGCGGCAGGCCACGCGCCTCGACCCGCCGCCGCCCGCGACCTGACCGCTGCGCCGAGCGTCGCGCCCACGCGCGCATCCGCGTGCATCGGCAAATAACCATGCGCATCCCTGCGCAATGATGTTCATCATCGCCCGGCCGATCCATGCCGGCGCCGGCGAACGCGATTGACCGGCACGCTGCGAGCCGCCAGCATCGGGGACGATGCAGCTCAGCGACTTCGTTCAACGCATCGCGCTCGCCCAGTCCTGGCCGCTGCGCGTCGATCCCGGCGGCGCGCTGCGCCTCGAGATCCCGACCCAGCCCGGGCGCACGCAGATCGTGCATGTCACCCAGGGTCAGGACGCCGAGCAGGACGCGATGTTGTTCCTGTGGTCCACCGCCGGCGACCTCTCGGCCGCCCGCGACCTGACCGCGCTGATGCGCTTCTCGCTCAAGCTGTCGTACGGCTGCGTGGCGATCAAGGACCACCAGATCGGCGTCAAGCACTCGCTGCGCATGGCCGCCGCCGACGAGGTCAGCCTGCGCAAATCGATCTTCTACGTCGCCCGCGCCGCCGACATGCTCGAGGCCGAGGCCGGCGGCTCCGACCGTCAATGACCGCTGTCCCCGTTCGCCACCGAGACCTGCCATGCACACCATCCTCCGCGCCACGCTCACCGCCCTGCTCCTCTCGCTCGCCCTCCCCGCCTGCGGCCCGCCGACGGTCCAGGGCGCCGAGTCGCGCTACAAGTCCAACCAGGACCGCCTCAGCGCGATCGTCACCCGCAAGCCGCAGAGCAAGCCCGAGATCGACGCCAAGGTGACCGAGTTCAAGGCCGAGTACGACAAGGCCATGGCGGAGACCAGCGACGAGAAGAAAGTCTCGGCGCTCTCGGCCCTGAGCTCGCGCATGGACAAGTATATCGAGATGCTCGAGCCCAGGGAGACGAAGGCCGGCGGCGCCGGTGCCCCCTCCGACAAGCTCGACGCCCAGACCCCGCCCTCCACGACCCCGGGCACCCCGGCCGCCGCGCCCGTGGTCACGCCCGGCAAGCTCGACGCCCCGACACCCGGCGTCACCCCCACCACCCCCGGCAGCGGC
>NZ_JACCSO010000379.1 GCF_013812955.1 Nannocystis sp.
CAAGGGGCCCTCGGCGGCCGGACCGATCGGCAGACCGCGCAGATGCGCGCCTCCGGGGCTCGGGACCGGCAGACCGTCGTAAAGCTGCAAAGGTGGGAACAGCCCGGCCTGGCGCTCGTGCCGGGCGCGGCGGGTGTCGAGCTCGAGCTCGAGCTGCTCGCCGCACAGGAGGCGCTGCAGGGATCGTGGGGGAACCAGGAAGATGTCGCGCTGCGCCAGGCCGAGCTGCTCGGCGGCCCGAAGATAGACGCGACGCAGCGGCGCGAGACCGAGCGCGAACAGGTGATCGTCGAGCTCGCCGAGCAACACCGCGAGGTCGTCGGGGTCGGTCGGCATGACCGGCGTGGTGGGCTCGTCGATCGGTGGGATGCCGGGGCCGAGACCGAGCTCGGCGAGCGGCGGGCTGGCGATGTCCCAGGCCGCGGGCAAGACGTCGAGGTGGGCCTCGCGGTCCTGCAGGCACAGCAGCGGGCCCGAAACGCTCGACTCGCGCGGGCGCGCCGACGGCAGGGCGGCGTGGATCTCGAGCACCGCGACGAGGTCGGCGCAGGCGTGATCGATCAGCGCGGCGAGGGCGGGGCCATCGCGGTCGGCGGCGGCGAGGGCCTGGTCGAGCTGCAGCAGGCGCGCGCGGGCGGCAGGGATGTGACGGGCGCGCAGCTCGGTCAACGCTCGTGCCACTGATTTTGAGTCGGCCGCCGGGCGGGCTTCGCGGCGGCGCGGGACGTACAGCCAGCCCGCGAGCACGCGCATGCGCGCGAGGTCGGGGCGCGCCGTGATGAGCCAGCGGATCAGGCCGGCGTGCGCAGGCGAGAGCGCGGCAGGGTTGTGCTCGGCGTCGAGGGCCCAGAGGCCGGGTATCGGGAGCACCTGTCCCTCGGGACAGCCAAGTTCGTGGCGCACCGCGGCGGCGAAGTCGGGCCATCCGGGGTGCAGGGGGCGGGTGAGCGGCCGGGCCTGGACGACCCAGACGGCGCCGGCGTGGTCGGCGACGAGCTCGAGGTCGAGGCCGTGTTCGGCGTGGGGCAGGGCAGCGGAGATCTGCTCGCACAGCGGGGCGATTTGGTCCTGCAGGTCGGGCGGGAACAGCGGCAGCGGGCCCGCGAGGGCCGGGGTGTCGCCGGCGGCGAGTGGTTCGTCGCGGCCGATGGGATGGAGCTCGACGTAGCGCAGCTCGGCCTGGGCGACGACCGCGAGCCAGGGGCCGAGGACTTGGCGCTGCACGAGGACCTGGACGGTCGGGGGTCCGGCGAAGTAGCGGCGCAGCCAGGGGTCGGCGAGGGCGGCGGTGATGGCGGCGAGCGCGGCCCGGACCGCGTGGCGATCGCCACAGCCGGCGACGGAGCGGCCGAGACCCGCGGCGGAGGCGTCGGCGGTGTCTTCTTCGAGCAGCGCGGCGCGCACGATCACCGGGCCGTCGTGGAGGAGCTCGTCGATCTCGATCCAGGCGTCGTCGTCGGGCTCGCCGGCGTCGGGCAGGGCGATCGCGGGCGGCACGGGCAGTCCGGCGGCCTGCAAGCGCGCGAGCGTGGCGATCTTCGGCGCGGCTGCGGTCGGCAAGGGACGCACGCCCGGCACTGTAGCGAGGAATGACAGCTCGGCGACCGGATCTCGCGCCCGAGGTTGCGGGCGCGAGGGTGGGCCGATCGGCTGCCGAGGCTGTCCTGCGGGCGCGAGGGTGGGCCGATCGGCTGCCGAGGCTGTCATGCGGGCGCGAGGGTGGGCCGATCGGCTGCCCGAGGCTGTCATGCGGGCGCGAGGGTGGTAGAGGAGGGCGGTGCGAGGCGTCGATCAGCTGCCGGGGCCGGTGTTGGCCGAGTGGTTGGTGCACGCGCTGAGCCCGCTGCAGACGGCGGTGCTGATCGGTCCAGGAGGCACGAGCGGGTCGGGAGCGTTGCTGCGGACCCGTGTGGGTGCAGCCGCGGCCCAGTGCGGCTGGCCGGTGCTCGCCGAGGGAGTCGCGCCGGCGGGACTCGCTACGCTGATCATGATCACGGCGCTGGGGGACGCTCGCGTCGACCCGGCGCTCGTGCCCGCGGTCGAGGCGATGCAGCCGGGCGGGCTGGTGGTCGAGCTGGCGCACCCGCCCTCGCTGCGACCGTGGCAGGTGCTGAAGTGGTTGCGTCGCACGCGGGTGATGCGCTCCGCGGCCGAGCTGCGGGCGCGAGCATGGCTCGGCTTCGGGCTCTACGCGCTCGAGCAGTGGGCGCCGGTCGACCTGCCGCGGGTGCTGGTGACCTGCGGTCGCCGGCGTGCGATACCAGGCCGGTGAACGGGCCGATCGGCAAGGATAGCCTCTGGGTCGAGGTCAGCGACGAGCGCTTCACCGAGCCGGTGCAGCGCAACTTCAAGCGCTCGGGCGAGCCGCAGCAGGTGACGGCGGTCGACATCGACGGTGCGGGGCCGCAGCCGGTGCGTGGGCTCGAGCTGGGCGCCGGCGGTGAGGTGAGACCGGGCCCGGCCTTCGCCTGTGTGGTCGAGGACAGCGGCTCGGGTCTGGCCTGGCTGGTATACGGCGGCGAGGCCGGGCTGTGGATCGGTGCCGGCACGACGCCCGACGCCGCCGATCCTTCGGCGGTCTTCGACGCGTTTTTGCTGGTCGCGCGTGAGGCGCTGGTGTTCGCGTAGCGCCTGTCTCTCGGGACAGCTTTGTTTTCTTTTTTAAGAAAATTCAGGCGAATGAGATCGCGCGGTCCCAGGCGCGGCGCAGTTCGGCCCGCTGCGGAGTCGGCGGGCTCGGGCTGAAGCTGCGGTCTTCTTTCCAGGCGCGGGTGAGCGCGTCGGTGTCCTTCCACAGGCCCACGCCGAGGCCGGCGATGAACACCGCACCGAGCGCGGTGGCCTCGAGCATGGTCGGGCGCTGGAGCGGGACGCCGAGGAAGTCGGCCTGGAGCTGCATGAGGAGGTCGTTGGCCGCGGCGCCGCCGTCGACCTTGAGGGTGCGCAGCGGTCCGCCGGTGTCCGCGGCCATCGCCAGCAGGAGGTCGGAGATCTGCAAGGCGATGCCCTCGAGGGCGGCGCGGGCGAGGTGAGCGCGGGTGGTGCCGCGCGTCAGTCCGGTGATCAGGCCGCGCGCGTAGGGGCGCCAGTGCGGAGCCCCGAGCCCGGCATGCGCGGGCACGAGGACGACCCCGCCGCTGTCGTCGACGCTGCGCGCGAGGGCCTCGATCTCGCCGGCGCCGGTGATGATGCCGAGGCCGTCGCGCAGCCACTGGACCACGGCGCCGGCCATGAACGCGCTGCCCTCGAGGCAGTAGGTGGTGCGCTCGCCGAGCTGCCAGCCGACGGTGGTCAGGAGGCCGTGCTGGGAGGGGACCGGGCGCTCGCCGGTGTTGAGCATCACGAAGGCGCCGGTGCCGTAGGTGCACTTGGCGTCGCCGACGGAGAAGCAGGCCTGACCGAACAGGGCGGCCTGCTGGTCGCCCGCGATGCCGTGGATGGGGATGCCGTCGGGCAGCCCGGGCACGCCGCGGGTCTCGCCGAAGCGGGCGGTGGTCGGGCGCACCTCGGGGAGCAGCGCCATGGGCACGCGCAGCAGCTCGCACAGGCCCGGGTCCCAGCCGCCGCCGAGCAGCGGCCAGAGCAGCGTGCGCGAGGCGTTGCTCGGCTCGGTGACGTGGCTTTGACCGGCGCTCAGGCGCCACACGAGGTAGGTGTCGATCGTGCCCGCGGCCAGTTCACCGGCCGAGGCGCGACGTCGGGCGTCGGGCACGTGGTCGAGCACCCAGGCGATCTTGGTGGCGGAGAAGTAGGGGTCGAGGATAAGGCCGGTGCGCTCGCGGATCCGCGGCTCGTGGCCGTCGGCCTTCAGGGCCTCGCAGACCCCGGCGGTGCGGCGGTCCTGCCAGACCAGAGCCCGGTGGACCGGCGCGCCGCCGCGACGCTCCCATACCAGGCTGGTCTCGCGCTGGTTGGTGATGCCGATCGCGGCGATGCGGCCCGCATCCGCGCCGCTGGTTCGCATGGCATCGGCGATCACGGCCAGCACCGAGGCCCACAGCTCCTCGGGGTCGTGCTCGACCCAGCCGGGCTGCGGGAAGTGCTGCGGGAACTCGCGGGTCGAGCGCGCCAGCACCTTGAGGTCGGCGTCGACGAGCAGGCAGGTGGTCCCGGTGGTCCCTTGATCGATGGCGAGGATCAGGTCGCTGGTGCGAGTCATGCGAGCGCGAAGGTATCACTCGTCCGGCGTGACCGCGCGGGGGTCGCCGAGCACGACGCGCGCGAAGCCGACGACCTCCGCGCACACCTGGGCCTGATCGAGGTCCTGGCCGACGATGTGGAAGGAGCGCGGCAGCAGCACCCGCCGCACGCTCGCCGAGCCGACCGCCTGGGCGACCCGCTCGCTGTGCGCAGGCGGAGCCGTATGGTCGTAGCGGCCGTGCAGGAGCAGCAGCGGCGCGCCGATGTGTCCGAGGCGGCCGCGGACGTCGGATTGCAGGCCGCCCAGCTCGGCGATCGCGTTGAAGGGGAACACCCGCAGGCTCGGGCTCTGGACCCCACGTGCGAAGATCCGCACGTCGATGCCGCGCTTCGGGAGGTGACCGACGACGCGGCGGTACCACGGGTCGCGGTGCATCCGAGCCAGCACGCCCGCGAGCCACACCTGCCAGCCGGGGAGCTCGAGGATCACCGAGATCGAGGCCACGCCGGCGACCCGCTCGCGCTGCACCGCGGCGAGACGCAGCGCCAGCAGGGCGCCCATCGAAAATCCGACCACCAGCACGCGCCCCGCACCCGCAAACTCCAGCAAGGCGGACTCGGCCGAGGCGTACCAGTCGCGCCAGCCGTGCGCGGCGAGGTCCTCGGGGTCACGATGACCCGCATGTAACGGCACTCGCACAGCGAAGCCCGCGCTGTGCAGGGCGTCGGCGATCGGCCGCACCTCGGCCGGCGTGCCGGTCAGGCCGTGCAGCAGCAGCACGCGCCGCGGACCCTGGCCGAGGAGCACGCTGGCGTGTGGGTCCTGGGCCTCGCTCGTCACCAGAGCCAGGATATCACCGGCCCAGGACCGGGATGTTTGGAGGCCCGGACCGTGGCGAGATCTCTCCGGGCGGGATTGGCGCGTATTCGCGCCGGTCCCTGCAGCAAAAGAGATCTTTCCGACAGGAACTCTCGGCCAGGTGACATCGCGGATCCGGCCCAGGCCGCCCAGCGCCCCGGCCGCGTGCCGGGCCCACGGCCAGTCAATTCACTTTGGCCAATCTTATCAAGGTCTTACTACCCTGAGAGCCGTGGGTGTGCGCAGAAGACGCGGCCGCTTAGTTCACTACAATGACCTATCAAATCCATATCACTAACACTCACTTACATATCACTGAGTCGGAGGGCGGTCGTTGACGAAGCCCTTGCTCGGGCCGAGAATGTGTAGGACACGCTTTGCAAGTGGCCGTGCCGATGACTGCAACCTCCAAGCAGGAGCCGCCTATCCCGACCGACGAGCCCACCCTGTTGGCTCCGGAGGCGGCGGTGGTTCGCGAGGTCGTGGTCGCCGCGGCCGACGTGAGCCCCGCGAGTCCCGAGCCCTCCGAGCCCTCCGAGCCCTCCGAGCCCGCGCCCGCGGCGAAGCGGCCGAGCAACAAGAAGGCCGCGGTCGGCGTGCAGCCCAACAACGTCCGCAAGCTGCGGCAGGCGGCGATGATGAGCAAGGCCGAACTCGCGCGGCGAGCGGGCGTCAGTCCGCTGACGATCGACCGCGTGGAGTCGGGTTGTCCGTGTCGGATGGACACCAAGCGCAAGATCCTCGAGGCGCTCGGCCTGAAGCCCGAGGCGCGCGAGCAGGTGTTCGGCCCGGACATCGACCAGGGCTGAGCGGCGAGGCGCCCGGCCCATGGCGAGACACTGCATCGGGCTCGACATCGGCTCGACCGCGATCAAGCTCGTGCAGCTGCGGACCGGCCGCGCCGGGCTCGCGCTCGAGAACTTCGGCGTCGAGCCGGTACCGACCGCAGCGATCGCGGCCGGCGCAGTGGTCGAACCGGCCGTCGTGGTCGCTGCACTGCGGACGCTGGTCCGCCGCATCGGTCTGCGCGGCAAGGAGGTCGCGCTGGCCGTGTCCGGCAACGGCGTCATCATCAAGCGGATCAGCGTGCCGCAGCTCGAGCCGGCCGCGTTCGCGCAGCAGATCGAGTGGGAGGCGCGGCAGCTGGTCGCCCCGCCGAGCCGGGACGACGTGCTCATCGACCACACGCGCCTCCGGCAAAACCCGGTGACCGGGGAGGTCGAGGTCCTGCTGGTCGCCGCCAAGAAGGACCTCGTCGCGCAGTACCTCAGGGTTGTGGGAGAGGCCGGCCTGCGCCCGGTCGTTGTCGATGCGACCGCCTTCGCGCTGCAAAACTGCGTCGAGGCCTGCCAGGGCTTCACCGGCGGGGAGACCTTCGCGGTCGTCAACGTCGGCGCGACCGCCTCGACGATCAGCATCATCGCCGAGGGCATGCCGGCGTACGGGCGCGACATCAGCTCCGGCGGCAACCTCTACACCGAGGCGCTGCGCGGACTGGGCCTCGACGCCGCGGAGGCCGAGCGGTTCAAGCGCGGCGCAGCATCGTCCTCGGGTGCCCATCAGGACCCGCTGCGGCGCACGATCCTGCAGATCTCCGAGTCGATCGCCGCCGAGATCCAGCGCTCCCTCGACTTCTTTCGCGGCATGGTCGCCGAGGAGCCGCTGTCGCGCATCGTCCTCACCGGCGGCTCGGCCCTCGTGCCCGCGCTGCGCCAGGCCCTCGCCTCCCGCTCGCGCCTGCCGGTGACGGTGCTCGAGCCGTTCGCGCGGGTCCAGGTCGACCGTCGCGTCGAGCTCGCGACCCTCCGCGCCAACGCCCCCGCCGCAGCGGTCGCCTTCGGCCTCGCCCTGCGCAAGGAGGACGACGCCCCATGATCCGGATCAACCTATTGCCGCCCGCGGCAAGACGCCGGCGTCGGCGGCAACCCGGCCGCGAGCGCTCCGCGCTGGCCCTGATGAGCCTCGGTTGGGCCGCGCTGCTCACGGCCGGCTTCCTCTGGATCGCCGCCACCGGCGCGGAGGTCACCGAGATGCGCGAGCGCACCGCGACCCTCACCGCGAATCGATCCAGCGCCCTCGCGGCCCTCGACCAGGCCGCCCTGTCCGAACGTCAGAGCCAGCTCCGCGCCGCGCGCGAATCACTCGAGCGCCTCCGCGCCGCGCGGCGCAGCCCCGCACCGTTGCTCGGCGAGCTGTATGCGCTCGTCGTGGCCGTCGAGCCGGGCGCGGCCGACTCCCCCTTCGCCGGCGGCCCCGACGCAGCGCTGTGGCTGACCGAACTGCAGCAACTGGAACCGCGTAGCTGGTCCGTGGCCGGCTCGGCCCGCGACCTCTCGGTGTTGACCGACCTGCTGGCACGGCTGGCGGAGAGTCCCGGCGTCGCGGCGGTGGGCCGACCGGAGTACGCTCGCGACGACGCGGGCCGGCTCGGGTTTCGCGTCGAGCTGAACGCTCGAGACTGACCGATGTCCGCCGCCTCCTTCACCCACTGGTCACCGCTGCAGACGCTGCTCGTCTGGGTGCTGGGCGCGTGCGTGGCGGGGGTGGTCTGGTACGCGGTGTTTTATCGCGACGCCCGCGACGCGTGGCAGGTCGCGAGCAACGAGCTGCACGCCGCGGAGAGGCAGCTGGAGAAGGTCGCCGAGGACCAGCGCCAGGCGCTGACGCTGCGCGCCGCGCTGGCCGCCGAGGCCGAGCAGCTCGCGCGGGATCGCCAGGCCGTGCCCGGCGGCGACGGCCACGCCGACGATCCTCTGCTGGTGGTACCTGGGCTCGCGGCCTCGACCTGGCTCAGCATCGAGCGCTGGATGCCGCTGCCCGACGAGGTCGACGGGGACTTGCTGCGCATCCTGGCGCAGGTCGACGCGCGCGGCAGCTGGGGCGCCTTCACCGGCTTCCTCGCGCGCCTCTCCGAGCTGCCGCAGATCGTCGGCGTCGAGCGGCTGACGATCCGCCCCGGCATCGGCGCGCAGCTCGAGCTGGGCTTCGTGGTCCACGTCTCGCGCCTGCGCGAGGTGCCGCAGCCATGAGCACGGGACCCGGTCGCCCGGTGTTTCTCACCGGTATGATGGGCGTCGGCAAGTCGACGATCGCCCCGCTGCTCGCCGCGGCCTGGGGCGCCGTCTCGGTCGACCTCGACGTCCGGGTCGCTCGCATCTTCGGCGCCGGCATCGCGACCCTGTTCGCGCGCGGCGAGGCGCAGTTTCGTCGCTGCGAACATCAGTCCCTGCGCCTGCTGCTCGCCGAGCCCGGCCTGTGCGCGCGCACGGTCGTGATCGCCACCGGTGGTGGCATCGTGCTCGACCCGGCCAACCGCGCCCTGATGCACGCTGCCGGCCACGTGGTGCTGCTCGCGGCCCCGCTCGACGAGCTGACGAGGCGCCTGCTCGCCCCTGAACAGCGCGATGCGCGACCCCTGCTGACCGGTGCAGCCGAGGACCTGCGCGTTCGGCTCGCGGACAAATTGATGGATCGCCGGTCCGCTTATGGAGAGGCAACAATGGTTGTGGATACCGGCGGATCCCCGCAAGATGCGGTGCACCGCCTGCTATCGGCGTTCAGCGAGGTGCACCCATGACGGAACCCGGCTCTCCCGTACGACCGAAGCCCCCGCGCCCGCTGAAGCTCGACGTGCACGTGCCCGCGGAGAGCCGCAGCTATCCGGTGTTGATCGGCCGCGGCGCGATCAGCCGACTGGGCGCCGAGCTGCAGCAGCGACTCGGACGCACCGGCGCCGCCGTGGCCCTCGTCACCGACACGACGGTGGCGCCGCTGCTCGGTGCGATGGTCCAGGCCAACCTCGAGGCCCAGGGCTTCTCGGTGGTGCCGATCGTCATCCCCGCCGGTGAGGCCCACAAGACCACGGGCACGCTGCTCGAGGTGCTCGGTGCGATGATCGTCAGCGGCATGGGCCGGCGCGACGCCGTGGTCGCGCTCGGCGGCGGCGTGGTCGGAGATCTCTCCGGCCTCGCGGCGGCGATGTTCATGCGCGGCGTGCCGGTGGTGCAGGTTCCGACGACGCTGCTCGCGCAGGTCGATGCCTCGGTCGGCGGCAAGGTCGCGGTCGACGTGCCCGCCGGCAAGAACCTGGTCGGCGCGTTTCACTTCCCGATCTGCGTGCTCATCGACCCCGAGGTCCTCAGCAGCCTCGCCGACCGCGAGCTCGGGCAGGGCCTCGCGGAGATGCTCAAGCACGCCCTGTTGTTCTCGCCCGATCACTTCAACGCGCTGCTCGCCGCGGCCGAGGCGATCTACGCCCGCGACTTCGACGTGATCACGCCCTTGGTGGCCACCTCGGTCGGGCTCAAGGCTGCGTGTGTCGGACGCGACCCGTGGGAGACCGGCGAGGCCGGTAAGGGTCGCGTGCTGCTCAACCTCGGCCACACCGTCGGCCACGCGATC
>NZ_JACCSO010000407.1 GCF_013812955.1 Nannocystis sp.
GCCTCGGCCTCGGTCTGCTGATCGGCCTCGGCACGCTGCTGGCGCTGATCTTGCGACCGCACGCGTCCTTGCAGCAGCGCCTGGAGCGGCGCCGCGACGCCCTCCTGCGCGCCCTCGGGCGCAGCGACGCGGCGGTGGCGGCGGGTGAAGTCGGGGCCGCCGACGCGCGCCAGCGGATCATCTACGCCCTCGACCAGGTCTATCGTCAGCTCGATGTGTTCGCCAGCACCGGTCCCGGCGGACCGGGCGTGCCCGGTGTCATGCCCGGCACCGGCTGGGAAGCGAAGAAGTCGTGAGCGAGGCCGCGGCCGCCGCGGCCGCCCTCCATGGCGTGTCCCAGCGCTTCGGTCGCAAGGTCGTGCTCCGCGAGCTCGAGCTCGAGCTGCATCCCGGCAGCATCGTCGGCCTCGTCGGCGCCAACGGCTCCGGCAAGACCACGCTGTTCGCGGTGCTCGCCGGCCTGCTGCAGCCCGACACCGGCGAGCGCCGGCTGTTCGGCCGCGCGGCCGACGAGGTCGACGCCGAGGCGCGGGCTCGCCTCGCCTACGTGGCCCACGCGACCCAGCTCTACGGAGCTTTGAGCGCGCGCGAGAACCTGCGCCTGTTCGCCGACCTGCGCGCGGCGGCGGGGCTGTCGACGCGGCCCGCCGACGAGGTGCTGCTCGAGCTCGGGCTGTCCGCGGAGGCGCTGGGTCGGCCGGTCGCGACTTTTTCCCGCGGCATGGCCCAGCGGGTGGCGCTGGCGCGGGCGCTGGCGGCCTGGCCGGAGCTGTTGTTGCTCGACGAGCCGTTCACGGCGCTCGATGCGGCGGGCCGCGGCATGCTGTCGCGGGTGCTGCTTGGCGAGCGCAGCCGCGGCGCGGCGGTGCTGCTCAGTTCGCACGACTTCGACGCGCTGGTCCAGATCTGCGACCGCATCGTCCTGCTCGAGGGCGGCGCGCTGGTCCGCAGCGTCGAGCGGCATGAGCGGCATGACCGGCATGACCGGCATGACCGGCATGACCAGAATCACCGGCATGACCATCGAGACCAGCGAGACCAGCAAGATCACCAGGGTGACCGCGAGAACTTCCGCCGGCGGGCCGCGGCCTTGTGGCACGACTTGCCGGCCGACCCGGGCGACACCGTGGTCGACGGTCCCCGGTGAGACCGCTATTGTTCACCGTCGTCCTTTGCTAAACCTGCCACGCCGATGCGACTCCTCCGTCAGGCCCTCCTACTGCTGCGCAGCGAGCTGCGGCAGGAGCTTCGCGACTTCGAATTGCTGCTGACCGCCGGCTTCTTCACGGTCGTGCTGCTGGCGATGTTCTACCTGTCGTTCGCGTCGCTGCAGGCCAAGGCCCACCTGAGCGCGCTGCCCGGCCTGATGTGGCTGACCGTCGCCTTCGTCGGCGTGCTGACCCTGACCCGCGTGTTCGACCGCGAGCGCGAGGCCGACACCTTGCGAGCGCTGCTGGCCGCGCCGATCGAGCGCCTGGCGATCTACCTCGCCAAGGCGGCGATGGCCCTGCTCGTGCTGATGATCTGCTGCGCGGTGCTGGTCCCCGGCCTGTGGCTGATGTTCCCCGCCGGCCAGGCCTTCGCCGACCAGCCCGGCCAGACCGCGCTGCTGGCCCTGCTCGGCTGCGCCGGCTACGTCGCCATCGGCACGCTGTTCGCCGCCGGCCTCGCCACCGGCGCCGGCAAGAACACGCTGCTGTTCATCATCCTCTATCCGCTGACCACGCCGGTGTTGATGTACGCGCTCGTCACCACCCGGGCGCTGCTCGACCGCGACCCGGCGCTCCCGGACCATCTCACGCAGATGTTCCTGCTCGACCTGATCTTGTTCGCGGCCGCCTGCCTGCTGTTCGAGACCGTGCTGGTCGGCGCCCCCGCGCGTGCCCCGGGGCGCCGCCCACGTCACCCACGCCGACCTGACGCATCTGTCCGTCAGGACATGTCCCGGGAGCCATCTCGATGACCGACCCCATGCCTGACGCCGAGCCTCGGCCGGCTCCTGTCGCTGCCGCCGGGTTCCGGCTCTCCAGCGTGCTCCCCGACCTGTGCCTGCTCGCGGCGATTCCGCTGCTGGTCTACAGCGTGCACCGGGTGTTCATGTCGACGCCGATCGAGCAGTCGATGGGCACGGCCTTCAAGATCTTCTTCTTCCACGTGCCGATGGGCTGGCTGTGCATGCTGATGGCGCTGATCGCCGGCATCGCGGCGGCCGTGCAGCTGCGATTGCGCTCGAGCGGCGCGGCGGCGGTGGCCCTCGCGGCCGCCGAGATCGGCTTCGTCACCGGCCTCGGTGTGCTGCTGACCGGACCGATCTGGGGGAACGCGACCTGGGGCCGGCCCTGGACCGGCGACGCCCGGCAGGTGAGCACCGCGCTGCTGTGGCTGGTGATCGTCGCCTACCTGCTGCTGCGCCACTACGGGCCGCGCAGCTCGGACCGCCTCGCCGCGGCCCTGGCGATCTTCGGCGCCGTCAACGTCCCGATCATTTATTACGCGGTCAAGCTGTGGAAGACCCTGCACCCGAGCACCGGGGTCGTCGGCAGCCTGCCGCCCGAGATGTGGGCGACCTTCTGGCCCGGCCTCGGCGGCCTGTTGCTGGTCAGCCTCGGCCTGCTCGGCCTGCGCATCCGCCAGCTGCGCCTCGCCGACGAGCTCGACGCGGCGTGGGTGCAGCTCGAAGACCCACGCTGAGCGCCGCGCCGCCGCGACCCCTTCGTCATCACCTGGAAGCCTCTCACTCGCGAGTCCCCCATGAACGAGACCACACCGCCCCCGAGCAAGCCCGGCGACGACTACGCCCCCGTCGTCGGCATCAGCCAGGAGGACACCGCGACCCTGCGCATGCTCGAGGGCAAGGCCGCCGACAAGACGGCCCGCGACTACGAGCACATCGTCTGGGCCTACGGCGTGCTCTGGGCCCTGTTCGCCGCCTACGGCCTGTTCCTGTGGCGCCGCTCCGCGCGCTTGCGCGCCGACATGAACGACCTCCAGCGGGCCCTGGACCGCACTGCGGACCGGCGCTGACCTGGTGCTGCGATGACCCTGGGCCACTTTCTCTACATCCCCGGGGTGCTGTGCCTCGGCCTGCTGATCGGCTACATCCTCGGCGGCCGGGCGGCAGAGGTCGCTCGCGCCGACGC
>NZ_JACCSO010000464.1 GCF_013812955.1 Nannocystis sp.
GGCCAACCACGGCGGCCCCGGCCGCGCCGGCGACGGCGGCGAGCTCGGCGGCCGCCTCGGCCTCGCCCTCTACATGCAGCGCCTCGCCGTCCAGGGCGGCGCCAGCCAGCTCGCCCGCCTGCTCGGCGGCAAACCGGCCACCTGAACCGACCGCGGGCTCAGCGGGTCCCACCATCCGCCGAAGCCGGCCCATCCGCCGAAGCCGGCCCATCCGCCGACGCCGGATCATCCGGCCCATTCTCACCCGGCCCAGCCGCCTCGGTCTCCATCGCGACCCCGAGCGCCTCGGCCTTACGCCCCTCGGCGCGCCGCTTCGCCGCATACAGCCGCTCCCCCTCCGGACTGCGGGCCCCGACCGCCATGCCATCGACCTGTCCCATCGACCCTGTCTCTTTGGACCTGTCCGAAAAGGCAGCCCGCCACTGCGCCAGCGACACCCGCGAGAAGCTCGGGTCGCGCGGGTCCTCGAGGATCGCTCGCACCACCGGCTCGGGGTCGATGAACTGCGGCGCCAGCTCGGCCGGATCGTAGGCGTCGCCGCGATCGAAGAGCCCGCCGCAGATCGGCCGCAGCGAGCAGGCCGCGCAGCCCGGCGCGTAGCGGTGCTCCCAGTCGGTCTGGCGCACCGTCTGCTTGGCGTCGAGGAAGTGCACGATGCGCTCCTCGCCCTTGACGATCTTGCGTGTCTCGGTGCTGGCCCACCCGAACTCGCCCATGTAACACAGCGGCACCTTCTCGACGCGGAAGCTGCGGCCGCTGCGATGCAGCAGGCGCATCGCCCGGCCCAGCGACCGCTCGAAGTCGGCGAGGCGCGGCGTGAACTGGTCCTGGTTGACCTCCGCGCGGCCCATCGACGGGTCGAGGTTATTCCACACGAAGTGTCGCACCTGCGGGTGGTGCTGCAAGAAGTAGCGGATATTCTCGTCGAGGTGCTCCGCGTTCAGGCGGTTGATCACGCAGTTGATGTTGACCTCGATGCCGAGCCGCGCCGCGTTGTCGATCGCCGCGAAGGCCCGCGCCAGCGTGCCCTCGCTGCCGCGCAGGCGCGCCTCCACCTCGGGCCGCACCGAGTACACCGACACGTGCACGAGCTTCAGGCCCGCGCTCGCCATCGCCCCCGCGAACGCCGGGTCCGCCAGCCGCGTGCCGTTGGTGATCATGCGGACGTGCAGCCCCTGCTGCGCCGCGTAGGCGGTGATCTCGGGCAGCTCCGGGTGCAGCGTCGGCTCGCCGCCGGTCAGGATCACCCCGAAGTAGCCGCGCCGCCTGAAGTCATCGACCAGCACCTGCATCGACGCAAAGGTGTGGGTGTACGGCGTCGTCGGGTTCGAGCAAAACCCGCAGAAGTGGTTGCAGTGCCGCACCACCTGGATGTAGCCGAGGTTCGCCATCCGCCCGCCAGGGTAGCCCAGCGCCGGCCGTCGCAGTGATATCCTCGCCGCGATGTCCCCGCGCCGCCCGGAGCTGCTGCGTCTCGCCCCGGAGGGTCCGGCGGCTCAGGCGGGCCCGGCCCAGGTCGAGATCCAGCTCGGGCACGTCTGCAACAACCGCTGCGTGTTCTGCGTCAGCGGCCAGCTCACCGCCCAGGGCCGCGCCCGCCCGCTGCCGACCGCGCCCACCCTCGCTGCCCTCGAAGCAGCGCGGGCCCGCGGCGCCAGCACCGTGACCTTCCTCGGCGGTGAACCGACGCTGCAGGCCAGCTTCCTGCCCGCGCTCACCCACGCGATCGAGCTCGGCTTTTGCGAGATCATCCTGTTCACCAACGGCGTCAAGACCGCTCGCGCCAGCTACATCGACGAGATCCTGGCCCTCGGCGCCGCCCGCAATTTTAACAACTTCGTGTGGCGCTTCTCGATCCAGGGCGGCGACGAGGCGGCCCACGACCACGTGACCCAAAAGCCAGGTTCGTTTCGCCGCCTGGTCGAGGGCATGGCCCATCTTCGAGACCGCGACCAGACCATCACCGCCAACGCCTGCATCAACGAGCACAGCTACCGCTCGCTGCCCGCCTACCCCGGGCTCGTGCGCCAGTACGGCATAAAGCAGCTTCACCTCGATCAGGTGCGCCCCCGCGACGCCGGCGAGCGCAGCGACGCCGAGCTGCGCGGGATCATGCCGCCCTACTCGTTGATGGTCCCCTACTACCGCGCGATGCTCGACCGCTTCGACCGCGAGCTCGGCCCCGACTATGACATCAACGTCGGCAACCTCCCCTACTGCCTGATGCCCGAGCGCGCCGCGAAGCTCCACCACGACGGCGAGGCCACGCTCACCGTCGCCGCCGACGGCGACGCCCTCTCACAACCCTGGGACAAGTACGCCGACAAGCGCCGCGACAAGTTTCACCCGCCGGCCTGCGCCACTTGCCGGTTTCGCCCGCAGTGCAACGGCATCTTCCTCAAGTACGCCGAGTTCCACGGCACCGAAGAATTCCAACCTGTCCCCACGGACAGCCCGCGTCCGATCCGACCGCCGGCTGCTCCGGCGATGAAGTACCGCACCCTGCCCGGCAGCGACCTGCAGCTGTCCGCGGTCGGCCTCGGCTGCTGGACCCTCGGCGGCGAGCACTGGGGCGCGGATCCTGGCCAATCCGCCGCGACCGCGACCATCGAGGCCGCCCTCGAGCTCGGCATCAACTGGTTCGACACCTCGCCGATCTACGGCCGCGCCGACGAGCGCCTGGTGCAGGCCCTCGGCGCCCGCCGCCACGACGTCATCCTCGCGACCAAGGTCGGCGTGCGCCTGGGCGCCCACGGCCACGCCAGCAGCGACCTCTCGCCCGCGCACATCGTCGCCGACGCCGAGGCCAGCCTCAGGCGCCTCCGACTCGACACCCTCCCGCTGTTACAGGTCCACTGGCCCTGCGAGCGCGGCACCCCGCTCGCCGCGACCCTCGACGCCCTCGCCGCGCTGAAAGCCGCCGGCAAGGTCCAGCACGTCGGCCTGTGCAATTATGAGCCCAAGGACCTGCAGCAAGCGCGCGCGACCCACCCCGGCCTGCTCGTCAGCCTCCAGACCCCGTACTCGATGGTCCGCCGCGAGTTCGAGGCTGGCCTGAGAGACATGTGTGTACCGACATATCCCGAAGCCCAGCCGGTCCAGCGCCTCGGCGTGATCGCCTACGAGACGCTGTGCCGCGGCCTGCTCACCGGTCGCCACCTGGACGCCGCGCCGAGCTTCCCCGCCGACGACCTGCGCGCCCGCGACCCCCGCTCTCACGGCCCGAAGTGGCTGCGGATCCGGCGGCTCGTTCAGGCCCTCGTCACCGTCGGCGCCCGCCTCGACGTCTCGCCCGCCGCGCTCGCCCT
>NZ_JACCSO010000477.1 GCF_013812955.1 Nannocystis sp.
CGGCGCCTGCAGCACCGCGGCCATCAACGGCCTCGACCGCGCCGTGATCGGCAACCACAGCCACGGCGCCGCCGTCTTCTCCGACGTCGCGCTGGCCACGACCGTCGGCCTGCCCTTCGTGCTCGACCTCGGCGACGTCCTGATCCAGCGCGCCCGCGACCGGCCCGACTGGAAGGCCAGGCACATGCGCAGCTGGGGCAAGGACACCCTGGTCCTGCTCGAGACCTTCTTCGTCAACTACGCGGCCACCAACGTCGTCAAGTTCGCCGTCCGCCGCCCGCGACCCTACAGCTACGACCCGGCCAGCACCGTCGGCGACCCCACCGAGAACGACGCCCGGCTCTCGTTCTTCTCCGGCCACGCCAGCAGCGCCTTCGCCATGGCCACCGCCTACGCCTACCTGTTCCAGCTCCGGCACCCGCGCTCGCGCTGGATCGCGCCGGTGTGGGTGCTCGGCCTCGGCCTCGCCAGCGCCACCGCCGTCGCCCGCGTCGAGGCCGGCAAGCACTTCTGGACCGACGTCATCGTCGGCGCCGCCGCCGGGACCGCGATCGGCCTGCTCGTGCCCGCCCTCCACCGCCACGCACGCCTCGGCGAGCACGTCGCCCTGCGCCTCGCCCCGACCCGCACCGGCTCCCTGCTGCTCCTGCAGGGCCACTTCTAGAACCCCGCCCGGGCCGCTAGACTGCCGGCGATGTCGATCGATCTCTGGATGCTCTTCGGTGCCGTCATCCTCGGGCTCGTACACGTCGGTGCGGCGAGCATGAGCTTCAAGGCTCAGGTCGGTAACCGCTACACCGTCGGCGCGCGCGACGAGAACCTTCAACCCACGCACCTCGCCGGCCGCCTCGAACGCGCGCAGCGCAACTTCGGCGAGACCTTCCCGCTGTTCGCCGCGGTCGTGCTCGCCCTTCAGGTCACCGGCAAGGCCGACACCTGGACCGCGCTCGGGGCCGAGCTCTACCTCGGCGGCCGCATCGCCTACCTGCCCGCCTACGCCTCCGGCCTGCCGTGGATCCGCACCATCTGCTGGCAGGTCGCGACCATCGGCCTGGTGATCGCGACCGTGCAGCTCGCGCGCTGATCAGCGCTTGAAGCGGACGTGGAAGTGGTCCCTGTGGCCCTTCCAGTGGCGGATGATGCCGAAGCCGCGGCCCTTGCCGCGCGGGTACTGGAACAGCGCGTCGAGCGTGCTCTCGCTGACCTTTTGCTGGCGGGCGTGGTCGTAGAGCAGCTTCTGCAGGTTGTAGTCGAGGAACACCGCGCGCACGTCCGCGTTGTCGACGAAGGCCTTGATCAGCGCCCAGGTGCGGGCGATGTCGAGGTTGCCGGGGTTGCCGGTGCGAAACCGGGTCTCGTTGGCTTCGCTGCCCTTGAGCACCAGGCCGATGTCGACGTCGATGCCCTTCTGGTGCGACTTGTGGCCGGTCAGGGGGCCGCCGCCGCGCGAGCTGATGTCGCCGACGTGCACCTGCGGCCCGCCCTTGCCGGCCTTGCTCTGCTTGTAGCGCGACAGCGCCGCCTTGATCGCCTTGACCGAGTGGGATGTCCCATAGGCCAGGTGCGGGCGCTTGATGAAGTAGGCCTTGCCGGGGTCGAGCTGCACGGCGATCTTGAGGGTGCCGCGGTCCTCGTTCTTCGGGGCGTACTCGGGCAGCACCCCGCGGTCGACCACCAGCGTCAGCTCGTCGCCCAGCTTCAGGTCGTTGCGGTTCGCCTCGAGGCGCCGGCGCAGCTTCCCGCTCTGCAGGCGGACGATCTCGGTGGCGAGCAGGCCGTACTTCTCGCCGATCTTCGACAGCGAGTCGCCATTCTTGACCGTGTACGTGAACTCCTCGCGCAGGCGCGGCGCGATCTCCGGGCAGACCTTGATCGACTGGCCGATCCTGATCTTGTCGAGCTTGAGGCTGGGGTTCAGCTTCTTGATGTCGCCGACGCGCACGCCGTAGCGCCCGGCGATGCTGCTGACCATGTCGCCCTCGATCACCTCGTGCACATAAACCGGCATGCGAAACCCGCAGGCCGCGTCGCCCTTGAGCTGCTTCCCCTTCGGCTTCTTGTCCTTTGCGGGCTTGCTCGCCGCCGCCTTCTTGACCGGCCTCGGCCGCGGCGCCACCGGCTTGAGCTCGCGGACGTCCACCGTCTCGATCTCCTCGTCGCCCTCCTCGCTCTCGCTCGGGTCGCTGAGCAGCTCGGCCGGCGCCCCGAGCCTGGGCTCCGGCGGCGCCTCGTCCGGCGGAGCCGTCACGGACAGCGGATGCATCGCGGCAGCGTCGGCGGGCCCGGTAACGAGGGCCAAAAACCCGAGAGAGAACGCGAGGGAGGCGAAGGCGAGGCGAAGGCGCATGCGTGGCTCCGGTCCGGGCGACAGGCCCGAGGGCTGCTAGACCCGGTCAGGCATGCTTTATTCAGGCCCAGGAGGCTGAACGCAACTTCGAACGCATCATGGTCCGATGGCAAGCCAAATTCGCCAGCGCAATTCGCGCATTTGGCCGGCCCCGCGGCCCCAGGACCTCGCACGAACAGAGTTTTCTCGCAGCTGGGCCGCGGCCCCTGTTATACCCCGCAGACCATGGACAGCGTCGTCATCCAAGGGATCGAGCTGCGCCTGACCCCGCCCGACGAGCTCGATTGGGAATGGGTCGGCCGCCCCGAGCTCAAGCGCCAGCTGCTCGCCGCCTGGATGATGCTCGACGAGCGAGACCTCGCGCTCTCGCCTCGCCTCGTCGGCAAGCCCGGCGTCGGCAAGACCACCCTCGCGGCCGCGGCCGCCAAGTCGCTGGGCCTGCCGGTCTACATCTTCCAGGCGACCATGGACACCCGGCCCGAGGACCTGCTGGTCACCCCGGTGATCGCCGACGGTCAGAAGCTGCGCTACATCGCCAGCCCGCTGGTCAGCGCGATGATCACCGGCGGCATCTGTGTGCTCGACGAGGGCAACCGCATGAGCGAGAAGAGCTGGGCCTCGCTCGCCCCGCTGCTCGACCGCCGCCGCTACGTCGAGTCGATCGTCGCCGGCATCAAGATCCAGGCCCACAAGCAGTTTCGCGTGTGCGCGACGATGAACGACGACTCGAGCACCTTCGACATCCCCGAGTACATCCACAGCCGCCTCCAGCCGCAGATCCTGATCGACTTCCCCGAGCGCGACGAGGAGCTGGCGATCCTCCAGGCCAACCTCCCCTTCGCCCCGCCGCGGATCCTCCACTATCTCTCGGTCTTCCTCGAGCGCGCCCACGAGGACGACCAGCCCTACACCGCCCGCGACGGCATCAACATCGCCCGCTACGCGCTGAAGCTCGGCGCCAGCGAGCACGGCGGCCTCGACATCAAGCGGCACGTCCGTCAGGCCACCCAGCAGACCCTCGGCGAAGAGGCCCTCGAGTTCCTGCCCGGCGAAATCCCGATCGAAACCGGCCGCGATCCTGGCCGCGACTCTGGCCGCGACTCTGGCCGCGACCCCCCCCGCTGAGGCGGGCGACATGTCCGAAGAGACAGCCCCGACCTACCGGCCGGCCTGGCCGGATCCGCTGAGCCTCAGCCGCGACGAGCTGAACGAGCTCGGCCTCGTGCTGCCCGGCGTCGTCGTGCTCCCGATCCTGCACGGCCGCCTCGAGTTCGCCTGGATGGTCCGCCGCGCGATCGAACGCCTGACCCCCGCCGCGCTCGCCGTCGAGTTCCCGGAGAGCCTCGGCGAGCCGATCCGCCGCGCCGTCGGCCGCCTCCCGCTGCTCAGCGTCGTCGAGTACCCCGACGCGACCGGCCGCCCGGTCTACCTCCCCGTCGAGCCCGCCGACGCGCTGGTCGAGGCCGTGCGCCGCGGCCTCGAGCTCGGCATCCCGGTCCACATGGTCGACCGCGACGTCGACCGCTACCCCGCCGTGCGCGAGCGCCTGCCCGACGCGCTCGCGGCCGAGTCCGCCGGCGCGCGCGCCTACCTCGCCTCCGTGCTCGCGCTGGTCGAACACAACCAGCGCGTGCCCGAGGACGACCTGCGCGAGCAGACGATGGCCTTCAACGTCGCCGCCGTGGTCGCCGCCCAGGCCGGCCCCGACGCCACCAGCCCCGAGGCGACCACGCTGGTCGTCTGCGGCCTGCACCACGCCCGCGGCCTGATCCGCAACCTCTTCGAGATCTTCGGCAACGACCCGCGCTCCGTGACCCCCCTGCGCCGCGTCAAGCGCGAGGGCGTCACCGTCCATCACCTCGCCGAGTCCGCCAGCCGCGAGGTCCTCGCCGAGCTGCCCTTCGTCAACGCCGCCTACGAGCGCTCCCGCGGCACCGCCCCGCCCTCCGCCGAGGGGCCCGCCCAGACCGCCACCGTCGTCGACCTGTTCACCCGCGCCCGCCAGCGCCCGCGGCTCGACCCGTTTCGCACCCCCGCCCCGCCCGAGGTCAGCGAGGACCGCCCGCGCGCGACCGGACGCATGGGCCTGCTGCTCGCGCTGTGCCAGCAAGCCCGCGCCCGCTACCGCGAGCAGACCGGCGAGGGCCTGCGCCCCGGCACCCTGCTCCACCTGCTGCGCTACGCCTGCCGCTACGCCTACCTCGAGGGCGGCCTCGGCCCCGACCTCTATCAGCTGGTGATCGCCGCGCGCGGCTACGCCGACGACAACTACGCCCACGAGGTCTGGGAGGTCGCCACCCACTACCCCTGGCAGACCTCCCGCCCCGAGCTCGCCCCGCTCGAGCTCAGCCTGCGCGACCTCCACGAGCACGTCCGTAGCATCCGCTTCCACCCGAAGATCCTCCAGCGGCGCCACCGCCTCATGCGCATGGTCCGTCCGCGCCCCAGCGAGCGCCGCACCGGCGAGTGGGCCGAACAATTCGAGGGCGACAGCCTCTGCTCCTATCCCCCCGAGGACCTCGCCCTCGAGCACTACGGCGCCTTCCTGCGCAAGCGGACCGAGCGGCTTCAGACCGCGTCCCAGACCGTCAGCGAGCCGTTTTCGACCAGCCTCCACGACGGCATCGACGTCCGCGAGACCCTGCGCAACTGGCACAGTCGCACCCTCTACGTCCGCCGCGAGCGACCCGTGCGCGGCAAGCCGGGCGCCGTCGTCGTGATCTTCGAGGACGAGCCGCTGCAGCCCGAGGAGCCGCGCTTCCCGTGGCACATGTGCTGGCAGGGCGAGCACGACGAGGAGGGCGACATGGCCCTCTACGCCACCGACCCCTTCTCGCGCGTCGTCGGTCCGGGCATCGGCAAGGCCCTCTACGGCGGGTTTTTGCTGACGAGGCCGCCCGGCAGCATGTTCGGCGTGTGGCAGGACCCTTATTACAGCGAGGCCCGCAGCAAGGCCGAGCTGCTGCTGCTGGCCGCGCTCGACCACTCGCCGGAGCGCCTGGTCGTCTACGTCGCCCCCACGCCGCCGCGCCAGGCCATGCGTCAGGCCGCGCAGCGGATGGACCGCAAGATCGTACATGTGCCGCTCGGGCAGCTCTCCCCGGTCACGCTCAAGCGCCTGCGCGTGTTCCACGTGCTCAGCGACCGCGCGACCAGGGCCAGCGCGCGGGACTACATCCGCGACTAAAGGCACACCGGACCGGCGCCGGTGGGCCGCCGGAACTTGGCCGGAGCGCCCGCGTCGGCTATCTCTGCTGCGGCCGCCCGTGAACAACGTGGAGCGCCCCGGCGTCTTTGCACGCCCGCCGCCGGCAGCCAAGGACTAATTCTCATGACCATCAAGCAGCTCGTCACTCATGCCTGTACCTTCGCCCTGCTCGCCGCCCCGCTCGCCGGGGCCGCCTGCACCACCGAAACGCCGACTGGTTCCCTGATCGTCCCCTTCGAGATCGGCGCCGGCGTCGAGTGCTCGGTCGCCAACGTGTCCGAAGTGAAGGTCGCGCTGTACGACATGCCGCCCGACGGCGACGTCAGCGAAGAGGTCGACAGCCTGACCGTGCCCTGCTCCGAGGGCGCGGCGACCTTCAACAACCTCCCGGTCGACCGCTACTACATCACCGCCGCGGGCATCGACCCCATGAAGTTCACCGTCGTCGACAACGGCGCCAGCGTCGAGACCGACCTCGGTGAGGTCCTGCAGGGCAAGGAGAACACCGCCAACACGGTCGTCATGAGCCCGACCCCCGCGCAGTTGTGGGTCCGCTTCGCGCTCAACCTGGACGACTTCCAGACGATGTGCCCGTCGACCCCGATCGCCAACTTCAAGGTCACCGCCTCCAAGAGCGACGGCCTCGCGGAGCTGCTCACCACCACGATCGCCTGCGACGCGGTCCCCGAGTCCGACGGCTACCACCACATCGCCGACCCGGGTCGGGACCTCGAAGGCGTGTCCTTCAACCACGTCCGCGTCCAGGCCCTCGACGGCACCGGCAACGTCATCGGCGACCTCAAGTACCAGCTCGCGGCCCCTCCCGGCCCCGGCCGCGTCATCAAGCTCACCCCCGTCGCCAACTGCCTCAGCGCCGACGACACCTGCACCCTCGCCTGCAAGGGCGGCGCCTGCACGCCCGACTGAGTGAAGGATGGCCCGCCGCCGTGCTCACCGACCGGTGAGCACCGCGGCCGGCTCCATGCGCGCCGCCCGGCGCGCCGGCAGGAACGCCCCGAGCACGCAGAAGCCGGCGGCGAAGCCCAGGGCCAGCAGCACCAGCTGCGGCCCGAACTCGAAGTAGGTCGTCGGCTTGTACGGGAAGTCCGGCACATAGTTGGCCGACACCGCGTCGAAGGCCAGGCTCGCGCACCAGGCCAGCAGCAGCCCGACGAGGCCCGCCGCGAGGCCGACGCACACCGACTCGCCGAGGATGATCAGGCGGATGTCGCCGCGGCTGGCCCCGACCGCCCGCATGATCCCGAGCTCGCGCTGGCGCTCGTACACCAGCATGAAGAACACGTGCATGATGTTGATCGCCGCGATGCCGACGATGATCGTGCTCAGCAGGCTGAACACCAGCACGAACACCGTGATCAGCATGCCCGCCTGCTCCGCGCCGCTGTCGGTGACCTCGAGGTCCATCTGCTCGATCGCCTTGGCCACCGCCGCGACCTGGTCCTTTGCGGTGACCTTGACGATGATCGAGTGGTAGCGCTTCGCCGCCTCCGGCGTCCCGTAATGCACGTTGTACGCCGCGACGTGGCCGCGCGGCAGCGTGATCCCGAGGGTGATCGCCTTGTCGCTGAAGCCGACCAGCCGCACCCGCTCGTGCAGGAAGCTGTCCTTCTCCGAGGCCGCGACCATCGACGCCCCGACCCGCATCTCGATGCTGAAGCCGAGCAAGAACTCCTGGTTCAGCCGCGGCAGGTTGTAGGCGCGCCGCAGCGAGCCGTTGTAGAGCTCGACCAGGTGGTTGGAGACCAGCGCCGGCACGTACTCGCGGCAGACCTTCTCCGGCCCGCCGGTGAGCGGCTGCCCGCAGTAGAACTCGTCGCCGCCGCACTCCTTGTCGGCCGTGCAGGGGCGCGGCGTCGACGCGGGGCGCGGGTCGTGGAAGGCCGCGCCGATCTCCTCGGCGACCAGCGCCGGGTCGATGCCATCGACGATCAGCTCGGTGCGCAGGTCGTTGCCGATCAGCTTCTTGCCGCCGAGGCCGATCGCCGGGACCGTCAGCTTCATCTTCGGGTACACGCCGCTGACCCCGGGGATCGCGCGCAGGCGCTCCGCGACCGGGTCGTCGAGCACGTCGCTGCCCATGCCGAGGCTGAGCGGTCCGAGGTTCATGCTCATCGTCTTCGCCACCACCTCGAGCTGGTCGAGCGGGAAGATCTTGCCGAGCACGATGCTGCGCACACCTGCCCCGAGGGCCAGGAAGAACGCGAACGCGGCGATGCCGACGACCACGCCGATCGACGCCAGCAGGAAATGGACCGCGTTGCTGCGCAGGTTGGCGCCGACGATACGGGCGAGCTTGCCTGGTCTCACGGCTGGGTCTCCTTCTCCACCGGCACCGCCGGCACCACCACGCCGTCGCGGATCTCGATCACGCGGTCGGCCGCGTGCGCGACCACCGGGTCGTGCGTCACCATCACCAGCGTCACCTTCTCGTCGCGGCACAGGCCCGTGAACACCGACAGCACCTCCTGGGCGGTCCCGCTGTCGAGGTTACCGGTCGGCTCGTCGCCGATCAGCAGCGCCGGGCGATGAAACAGGGCCCTGGCGATCGCCAGGCGCTGCTTTTGCCCGCCCGACAGCGTCGACGGCCGCGCCGTCGCCTTCTCCGGGATCCCCACCCGCTCGAGCAGCGCCGCCGCCCGCGCCCGCGACTCGCGGTCCGTCGACCCCTGGCCGTCGCGCACGAACAGCGCCGGCAGGGCGACATTGTCCAGACAGGTCAGGTGGTCGAGCAGGTGAAACGCCTGGAACACGAACCCGATCGAGCGGTTGCGGTAGGCGCTCAGGCGGGCGTCCGACAGGGCGCGCAGGTCCTGGCCGCCGACCTGGACCTCGCCGCGAAATGCGGTGTCGAGGCCGCCGAGGATGCCCAGCAGCGTGCTCTTGCCGGAGCCCGAGCGGCCGACCAGCGCCACGAACTCCCCGTCCGCCACGTCGAGGTCGACCCCGCGCAGCACCGGCAGCTCCGTCTTGCCGCTCCAGTAGCTCTTGTGGACGCCGCGAGCGCGGATCATGCGCGGGGCACCCTATGCTTCAGCGCCCGGGGGGTCAACCGGGGTCAACCGGGGTCAACCGGTCCGGCGCTCGAAAAGATCTTCGACCTGATCTTCGGGTCACCTCGTGGCCCCGGGCACACATCGCCGGGCGCTCGGGCCCCCGGTTTAGCCGCACACTTGTGCGTCCGCGCCGGTCGCGGCACCATGCAATGCCCATGTCATCACCGCTGCCTTCGCATCTGCAACTTCGCGGCGCGCTGCTGACCTCGCTGATCCTCACCGGCCCCTCCCTGGCCTGCAACCCCCCCGGCGGCGCCACCACCACCGACGGCGACACCACCCAGGCGAGCGCGACCACCACCACCACCACCGATAGCAGCATCACCGGCCCCTCCTCCGACTCGCCGAGCTCGTCGCCCAGCTCCTCCCCCACCGAGGACACCAGCACCACCAGCTCCGTCCCCTGTAACGAGGGCGAGATCCGCTGCCCCGATGACGGCCGCCAGGTCTGTCAGGACGGCGCCTGGGCCGACAAACCCTGCCCGACCGGCCAGGGCTGCGATGTGCTCGGCAAGTGCACGACCTGCATGTGCAGCGCCGACCAGTGCCTCGACCCGGCGACCCTCAACGTCTGCAACTGCACCGAGTTCAGCCCGGAGCCCTGCGGCCCGACCTCCGCCTGCGACGCCCTGGACGCCGAGGCCCAGTGTCACACTCAGGTCTGCAACCCCGGCGAGGGCCAGTGCGCCGACGCCGACACCATCGTCGCCTGCAATCCGACCGGCACCAAGATGCTGGACCCGGTCGACTGCCCGGCCGACCAGCTGTGCGACTTCGGGGCCTGTCTGCCGGCCTGTGAGGTCGTGGCCAAGCTCGACTCGAGCAGCGGCTGCGACTTCTGGGCGGTCGACATGGCCAACGTCCCGCCGCGCGACGCCTACGTGTTCGGGGTCGCGCTCTCGAACCCGAACCCGACGCTGCCGGTCAAGGTCCGGATCTTCGACCGCAACAACAACGGCCAGGAGCAGATGGTCGCCGAGGGCACGATCGGCCCGCGCGACGTCGAGATCTTCCACCTCTCCGGCACCAGCAACGGCGACGTCGGCTTCTATCCCGGGGACGCCGGCTTCCTCGGCACCGGCATCGCCCGCGGCCGCGCGTTTCGCATCACCAGCGAGCTCCCGATCGTCGCCACCCAGTTCAACCCCTTCGGCGGGGCGATGGCCTTCACGACCGACGCCTCGCTGCTGCTGCCGACCCACACCCTCGGCAAGAGCTACTACCACCTCGCCTGGGAGAAGGGCATCGGCGCCGGCTCGGCGCTGGTCGTCATCGCCACCCAGGACAACACCAACGTCACCATCCGCTCGACGGTCGACACCCTGGCCGGCCCCAACGGCATGCCGGCCCTGGTCGCCGGCAAGGACGTGGTGATCCCCGGGCTCAAGCGCAACGACTACATCCAGGTGTCCGCCAGCAAGGACCTGAGCTCGACCCGCATCATCGCCAACGCCCCGATCGCCGTGTTCGGCGGGCACAGCTGCGGCAACGTCCCCGGCGTCGAAAACGGCCTGTGCGACCACCTGGAGGAGCAGATCTTCCCGATCGACACCTGGGGCCTCCACTACGTCGCCGCCCGCAGCCCCGCCCGCGCCGCGGAGCCGATGCTCTGGCGCGTCCTCGCCGCCACCGACGGCACCGTGGTCCAGTACAAGCCCGCCGTCTCGATCGGCACCCAGTCCCTGCTCGACGCCGGCGGCTTCGCCGAGTTCACAGCCGGCGGCGACTTCGAGATCACCAGCAACAACGGCCACCCCGTGCTCGTCGCCGGCTACACCTTCGGCTGCAAGGCCACCGGCCTGCCCGACTGCCCCGGCGACCCCTCGATGGTGCTCGCCGTGCCCACCGCGCAGTGGCTGAGCGACTACGTGTTCCTGGTCGACTTCTCGTACGCGAACGACAACGTCAAGCTGGTCCGCAACAAGGGCCAGACCGTCAGCCTCGGCTGCCTCGCGCAGATCCCCAACTGGAGCCCGGTCAACGACAAATACGAGACCGCGGTCGTCAACATCGCCGGCAACTGCAAGGCCGGCACCAACACCGCCACCGGCGCCTCCCCCTTCGGCATCATGGTCGTCGGCGAGTCCAACAGCACCAGCTACGCCTACCCCGGCGGCCTCGCGCTCAAGCCGATCAACCCTCAGTAAAAACAACCCTCAGTAGAAACAACAACCCCCGGCCGGCGATAATCCCCGGTAGGCTCGATCTGCAGTAGATTGCGGCCCATGCCGCTGCACAGCAAGATCCTCCTCGGCCTGGCCCTCGGCGCCGCCGCGGGCATCGCTGCCAACCTCGGCCTCGGCCCCGGGCACCGGGTGGTCGCCGCGTTCGACTACTTCATCGCCGGACCCGTCGGCCAGGTGTTCCTGCGCATGCTGTCGATGGTCGTCATGCCGCTGGTCTTCGCCTCGATCGCCCTCGGCGTCGCCGGCGTCGGTGACGTGCGCCGGCTCGGCCGCATGGGGGCGCGCACCCTCGGCTTCTTCATCGTCACCACCGCCCTCGCCACCGGCCTCGGCCTCGCCCTCGTCCGGCTGGTCCAGCCCGGCACCCACATCTCCGCGGAGATCCGCCAGCAGCTGCTCACCGACTACGCCAGCGGCGCGGCTGTCAAGATCGACGCCGCCAAGACCGTCGAATTCGGCATGGAGACGCTGGTCGGCATCGTCACCCGCAACCCGATCAAGTCCGCCGTCGAGGGCGACATGCTCGGCATCATCTTCTTCGGCCTGGTCTTCGGCGCCGCCCTGACGATGATCCGCGACGATCGCCGGCGAGCGATGGTCACCTGGCTCGAGGCGCTGGCCGACGTCGTCACCACGATCATCGACATCGCCATGCGCATCGCCCCCTACGGGGTCGCCGGCCTGATCTTCGGCGTCACCTCGCGCTTCGGCTTCGCCCTGCTCGCGCCGCTCGGCGTCTACGTCGGCCTGGTCCTCGGCGCCCTGCTCCTGCACGCCGTCCTGACGATGAGCGTCCTCATCCGTGTGCTCGTCGGGCTCCCGCCGCTGCTGTTCTTTCGCCGGATCCGCGCCGCCCTGGTGACCGCGTTCAGCACCTCCTCGAGCAGCGCGTCCCTGCCGACCAACCTCCGCGTCGGCGAACAAAACCTGGGCCTCCCGGCCGGCGTGTGTGGCTTCGTGTACCCACTCGGCGCGACCATGTGCATGAACGGCACCGCGCTGTTCGAGGGCATCACCGTGATCTTCCTGTGTCAGGTCTTCGGCGTCACCCTCGACCTCGGCCAAATGGCGGTGGTCATGGGTATGGCCGTGTTGACCTCGATCGGGGCCGCGGCCGTACCTGGCGGCTCGATCCCCCTGATGGTCGGTATGCTTGCGATGTTCGGCGTTCCGCCCGAGGGCATCGCCGTGATCCTCGGCGTCGACCGCATCCTCGATATGGCCCGCACCGCCGTCAACGTGCTCGGAGACCACACCGCTGCGGCCTACATCGCCCGCTCCGAGGGGCTCTGGCAGCCACACATGCTGCCCGCCGAACCCACCACGGGCGACTCCGCGACATAAACCCGGGCGGCCGCGGCTTCACCGCCGAACATCGGGGTTTCACTGGGATCCGCGCCCCACGATCGACCTGGCCAGCATCGCGCGGTCGCGGTGCTCATGCAAAAGCGCTATGGTTGCCCGGCATGGCGTCGCTCATTGAGCCGCAATCAAGCGATCCGCAATCCGGCGATCCGTCCCAGTGGAGGCCGAAATCGGCGCTACTCGGCAGCCTGCTGGCCAACCGGTACCGCATCACATCCTTCGTTGGTCAAGGCTCGACGGGCGCGGTGTTCCGCGC
>NZ_JACCSO010000492.1 GCF_013812955.1 Nannocystis sp.
AGCGCCGACGGGCCCGTTCGACAGGAGCGTGCGGTCGCGGGGGTCCACCGCGCGAGTGTATCATCGCCGGCCGCCGCCCCGGACCGCTGCGGGACTGTTGCACTCCGGGGGGCGCCTCCGCGCAGCAGCCGTGGGCGCCCATACTGACATGTTCCTTGCGACCTGTGCAAATGGACATGTCAGGAGAGACAGGCGATCTGCTCGATCGTCGAAGGTCCACACACGACGGTCGAGGAGCCGCGGTCCGCAGTCGGCAGGCGTCGGCAGGCGTCGGCAGTCGGTGGCAGCGAGCGCGCGCCCGCGCTGTGGCCGGCGACCGCCGCCGGCTCCGCGCGGAAATCGCGCAAAAGCTGCACGAAGCCGGAGGAGGTACGCCCAGATCGCCGTTTCCAAGGTCGGGCGACATCGCCGGCCGTGCGCCATCCGGGCAAGTACGCAACCGGGTCGCGGTATGAACTTCAGGGGCTTGGTACTAAGATGGCCTCGATGTCTCGTGCGACTGCTCTCCGGACCTGTCTCCCCGTCTTCGGCCTGTTCGCCGTCGTAGCCGCGACCGCGGCCGTGACCGTCGCCTGCTCCGTGGTCTCCAAGGTCGACTACGACGAGTGCACGGCGAGCAGCGAGTGCCGCTCGGCCTTCGGACTCGGGTGGGTGTGCGGAGACGCGGGGCTGTGCGAGGAGGTGGCCCTCGATCCGCGCTGCAAGACGGTATTCCCGAAGGACCTGGTCAAGGCCCCGGAGAAGTACCCGGACGCGATCATCTTCGGCTCGCTCTTCGACCACAACAAAACCAACGGCGACCTGATCCTCGTCAACGCCGCGAACCTGGCGATCGCCCAGGCCAACAGCACCGGCCTGACCGACGGCCGGGTGTTCGGCATGGTCCACTGCGACTATCAGGAGGACCTCGACATCGACGACAAGACCTCGGACGTCGCCGCGGTCGACGGCGCGAAGTTCCTGGTCGACCAGATGGGCGTCTCCGTGATCGTCGGCCCCGGCACCTCGGGCCTGGCCGAGGCCGTGTTCAAGGAGCTGCAGAAGCCCGAGCACGCCCCGCAGGCGCTGGTCATCTCGCCCTCGGCGACCAGCCCCAGCCTGACCGACATCGACGTGCGCGACGGCGACAAGCCGGGCCTGTTCTGGCGCAGCGCGCCCTCCGATGCGGTGCTCAGCCAGGTCCTCGCCGAGCGCATGGTCGCGAAAGGGATCACCACCGCCTACGTGATCTACGCCGACGACTCCTACAGCTCGGGCCTCGCCAACGCCCTCGACAAGAACTTCGAGCCCACGCTCGAGCGATTCGGCTTCAGCGATGCCACGGGCCCCGTCCCGGCC
Organism: Nannocystis sp.; assembly: GCF_013812955.1. Taxonomy (GTDB): domain Bacteria; phylum Myxococcota_A; class Polyangia; order Nannocystales; family Nannocystaceae; genus Nannocystis. Next base: position 1,339 of record NZ_JACCSO010000492.1, read on the forward strand.
CTCACCGCCGTCTCGATGAAGCCCTCGGGCCCTGGCGTCGCGGTCGTCTTCATCGGCGCAGACGTCGCCCAGGTCGTGGATTTCCTGAACGTGGCCGGCGACAAGCCCTTCTACAATGACGTCGACATCTTCCTCGGGGACGCCGCCTACAACGTGGACGTGATCGTCCAGACCAAGAAGAACGCCGCGACGCTGTACCCGCGGATCAATGGCGTGTTCCCGGGCTCGCCCTCGGGCACTGTCTACGAGAACTTCCTCGACAATTACAAGGTCGCCTACCCCGGTGAAAACCCGACCGACGCGTCCTACTCCCCCTACACCTATGACGCCGCGTGGCTCGCCATCTACGGCGCCGCCTGGGCGGAGTACCAGCAGGAGGGCTTCACCGGCCTCGACCACGCCTTCGGGCTGCAGCAGGTCAGCGACCCGCTCGGCGTCGCGGTGGACCTCAGCAGAGACACCTGGAACACCGTCAAGCGCGAGTTCAAGGCCGGCCGCGGGATCAACATCAACGGCGCCTCCGGTGAGCTCGACTACGACCCGGAGACCGAGGAGACCAGCGCCACGGTGATCTTCTGGAAGATCAACGACACCCAGACCGGCTTCGAGAACGTGCCGTAAGGCCGCGCAAGGGGGTCGCCATCAGCGCCACCAGCGTCCTCCCTCAGCGCGTAAGCGCGCCGCGCGTCCCTTCAGGTTTTCGACATGTTTCGCTGGGGTGCGGCGACCTCGTTTGACTCGTACGTCGCCGGTAGATCGTGTAGGGTAAAAAGTTCAGGGGTTTGAAGCACGTGGCAGGCCAAGACACACCGAATCCGTCGCGAACGATCGTCTCTTCTGGGGGAATGCTCCAGCCGATGACCGGGGAGTTCGTGGCCCGAGGCGGGGGCATGGGCGCCAACCTGGTGGGCGTGGCCCTGCTCGGTCGTTATCAGGTGCTCGAGCGCATCGGCGACGGCGGCATGGGCACCGTGTATCTGGCCGAGCACACGACGATCCTCAAGAAGTTCGCGGTCAAGGTCCTGAGCCCCGAGCTGTCGGTGCGCCCGGACCACGTCGACCGATTCATGCGTGAGGCCCGGTCGGCCTCGATGATCAACCACCCGAACGTGGTCGAGATCACCGACTTCGGGATGACCCCGGACGGCCAGCCCTTCTTCGTGATGGAGTACCTGCAGGGCAAGGACCTGTCGCAGATCATCGGCGAGTCGGGCTCGCTGCCGTGGAAGCGGGTCCGCAACACCACCATCCAGCTGTGCCACGCGCTGCAGGCCGCCCACGACCAGGGCGTGATCCACCGCGACATGAAGCCCGGCAACATCGTGCTGGTCAAGCGCGGCAACAACCCGGAGCACGTCAAGGTCCTCGACTTCGGCATCGCCAAGGTGCTCGGCCAGGAGGGCGAGAACCAGAAGGGCCTGACGCAGAGCGGCATGGTCGTCGGCACGCCCGAGTACATGTCCCCCGAGCAAGGTTGGGGCCAGCCGGTCGACCACCGCGGCGACATCTACGCCCTCGGCGTGCTGATGTACGAGCTGCTCACCGGCAAGATCCCGTTCCCGGGCTCGACGATGATGGAGATCTTGAACCGGCACATGTTCGACGTGCCGGACGTCAAGCAGCCCAACATCCCCGAGGAGGTCGGCGCGATCATCCTCAAGGCGATGCAGAAGGACCGCTCGCTGCGGTTCCAGTCGATGAACGAGATGGCCGCGGCGGTCGAGGCCGTCGGCACCGGCGCGAGCCCGGTCACCGTGGTCGACGAGGAGATCCGGACCCCCTGGGGCCCGGTCACCGCCCGCTTCGCCGCGGTGCCGCCCCAGCAGGTCCAGCCGCGCAGCTGGCTGTGGCTCAGCGTGCTCTCGGCGGTGATCGCCGTCGGCGCCCTGGTGTTCGCCATGCTGCCCGAGCCCGAGCAGGCGCCGCAGCAGGTGATCGTGCAGGCCCCGCCGGTGGTCGCACCGCCCGTTGAAGTCGAGGTGGCGCCGAAGCCGGTCGTGCTCCCGGCCGAGGTCGCGAAGGTCAACTTCACGATCACGACCGCCGGCGTGGACGCGCAGATCCTCGATGCCCGCGACGAGGGCATCTACGGCCTGACCAACGACCCGGCCGGCGTCATGGTCCAAAAGGCCGACACCCCGATCGAGCTGATCCTGCGCGCCAAGGGCTACGAGGACCACCGCTTCAGCATCATCCCCAGCCAGGACAAGCGGTTCGATAAGACCCTGGCCGCCGTCAAGGCCGCTGCCCCGCACAGCAAGCCGCGGCCGACCCCCCACCGCGACCCGAAGCCGCCGACCAAGGCGGACGCGCCGGTCAAGCCCGAGGTCAAGACCACCGGCGCCGAGCCGGACGACGGCGGCGGCGGCAGCGACCTGAAGAACCCGTTCGGCAAGCGCTGAGACCGACCGACTTCCCGACCCTCCGGGTCTGAAGACCGACCAACTTCCCGACCCTCCGGGTCTGAAGACCGACCGACTTCCCGACCCTCCGGGTCTGAAGACCGACCCTCCGGGTCTGAACGCAAAAGACCTGGCCCGAAGGCCAGGTCTTTGCAATTCCCCGGGGAGGCTAGAAGCGGAGGCCGAGGGTGACGCCGGCGCCGCGCGGGCCAAAGGTCGGGGCGACCATGGCTCGCTGCTGCGACTTGTTCTTGCGGGCCTTGAGCACGAGCACGGTGATGAGGCCGACGGCTGCCACGCCGGCGACGGCGAAGCCGATGTCGGCGATCAGGGCGCTGGTCTTGCGCTTGCCGAGCGCGTCGTTGCTGGCGTCGGAGCAGAACAGGGCGCCGTCGGCCCCGCTCTCACAGCCCTCGAGCGCCTTCTTCTTCTCGCCGGAGGCCTTGACGCCGAAGCCGACGCCGAGCCCGAGGCCGACCACCACGCCCGCGGTCAGGACGATCGCCCCGGGTCCGAACAGGCGGTCCTTCTTCGGCGGGGCATCGTCCTTCTTCGGCTCGTTGCTCGGTCCGGTGACGGGCGGCTGGACCACGTCGCCGGGCCTGTCCTGGGCCTCGGCGGCGGCCTTGCGCTCCTTCTCCTCCTTCTCGCGCTGGCGCTGGTCGAGCGCCTGGATGCGGCGAGCCAGCGGCTCACGCTCCTTCTCGGAGGCGAAGGCCCGGTACTGGTCGAGGTAGCGGCGGGCGTTGGCGAAGTCGGCGAGGCGCTCGTACGAGTTGCCGATGTTGTAGAGCAGCGACGGCTCCTTCGACAGCTCGTAGCTCTCCTGGAACGCGAGGATCGCCGACTCGTAGGAGCCCTCGGTGTAGAGCCGCTCGCCGTTGTGGAACAGCTCCTCCGCACGCTTGAGGTTGGCGCCCTTGTCGTCGCCGGCGGCCGGGGGCGCCTCGTCAATGGAGTGGTCGACGGAGTGGTTGAAGGCGGAGCTGGCGGAGACGCGGAGCGGCGCCAGAGAGAGGCCGAGGCTCAGGAGGAGAACTGCGCTGCTGCGGACGGTCATGCGAACCCTTCGACGGACATGGATGCCGCGAACCCGATTATAGAGGCCCCGCGGCTCTGGAGGCAAGCGCAGGGCCGACTGCCCCTTCGGCCAGCCCAGCATGCCGGGGCAGTGGTCTGCATTTCTCTGCCCTTGCTCTGCCCCATGGGTCAGGCTGGATCGGCCCGCAGGGGGCGAAGCTCGGCCAGGCGGCGGCGCAGATAAGCGGACGCGACCGGGGCCAGCGCCGCCTGCTGTTCGGCGTTCAGGTGGCGAAACCCGCGGATGAGCCGGTGACAGTGCGGGGCGCCGCAAACGCAGGTGAAGGGGGCCGCCATGTCCCACTCCGAGCTGAGGTAGTTGAAGCTCAGCTCCTCACCCGCGGCGATGGGCCGGACCGCGCGAAGCTCGAGGCGCTCGAAGTCGAGGGCCGTATTGGGCGCGCAAGAATGGTTGAGGAAGTCGTCGATCTCACCGGTGCCGGCCTGGTGAAGATGCGCGTCGAGCTGGATGGTGTGGCGCTCGGCGTGCGCGACGAACACGTGCGCGAGCGCGAGCAAGACCTCGCCCGCGGAGATCGCCTCGCGGGCGAACACACCGATGCCTTCAGCGCCGGGTAACAATGCGATCTTCGCGGAAGACCAGGTCTGGGCGCGGGGCAGCGGGGCAAGGGCGGAGTCCATAGCAGCGAGCCTCTCTAGCTGAATGTCTGGGTGGCCGTACCTCTCAGCTCAGACACAGTGTTGAACTGGCTGCGCAGGCGCGGGTCACTTTGGATCAGCTCATTGAATTGGCGTCGTTGCAAGGTGAGAAAGATGCATGGCGTAAGCGTGCGGATGGTCGCGTTGCGCGGCGTGTCCTTGAGTAGGGCGACCTCGCCGAAGTGGTCACCGTCCTGCAACGTGGCCACTTGTAGGTCCGAACCATCGGGCTGGCGCTTGAGCACCGCGACCTTGCCGCGCGCGATGATGTAGAACTTCTCGACGGTGGTGTCGCCCTCGAGCAAGACCCTGCTGTCCTCGGGGACACGTTCACTGAGGAACATCTGGGCCAGCCGGCCGAGCAGCCCGTCGGCCAGCGACGACAGCACAGGGACCGCCCGCAGGCGCTCGGGCTCGATCACGGCCCGCGCCCCGTCGTCGCTGACCACGAGGCCCTGCTGTTTGCTCCACAGCCGCCGGTACAGGCCGCCGAGCGCGAGCAGCTCGTCGCTGCTGCCCTGCTCGACCAGTCGACCGCGCTCGAACACCAGGATCTGGTCGGCGTGCACGGTCGCGGCGAGTCGGTGGGTGACGGAGATGACGGTGCGACTGCGACCGAGGCGCTCGAGGGTGCCGTTGATCGCCGCCTCGGTGGTCGGGTCGAGCGCCGAGGTCGCCTCGTCGAGCAGCAGGATCGCGGGGTCGCGCACGATCGCGCGGGCGATCGCGACCCGCTGGCGCTGGCCGCCCGAGAGCCGTCCGCCGCGCTCGCCGACGATCGTGTCGTAGCCGTCCGGCAGGCTGACGATCAGCTCGTGGATCTCCGCGGCGCGGGCGGCCGCCTCGACCTCCTCGTCGCTGGCGGTCGGATGGCCCGAGCGGATGTTCTCGCGGATGCTGGTGTTGAACAGGAAGCTCTCCTGGAACACGATGCCCATCTGCCCGCGCAGCCCCGCCAGCGAGGCCGAGCGCAGGTCCTGGCCGTCGAGCGTCACCTTGCCGCTGTCAGGGTCGTAGAAGCGGGCGATCAGCGCCAGCGCGGTGCTCTTGCCCGAGCCGCTGCCGCCGACGATCGCCACGCTCGAGCCGCCGCGGATGGTGAAGCTGACGGTGTCGAGATTCTTGTGCTCGCCGGAGTACGAGAAGGACACGCCCTCGAAGGCGAGCGTGCGCTGCAGCTTCGGCAAGGTGTGCGCGCCCGGGACCTCGGCGACCTGGGCCCTGGTGTCGAGCAGCTCCTGGATGCGCTTGACCCCGCCGGCCGCGAGCAGCAGCGGCGGCATCACCCGCGTCAGCGAGGTGACGTAGGCGCTGAGGTAGCCGATGAACATGCTGAAGGCGACCAGCGAGCCGATCGTCAGCTCGCCGCGGAAGCACTTGACCGCGCCGAACCCGAACACGGTGATCTGCAGCAGCAAGAACGCGAGGTTCGGGGTGCGCTCGACCAGGTAGGTCAAGACATTGAAGCGCAGGCTGATCTTGTAGAAGCCGTGGAGCTGGCGACGAAACCCGCGGATCTGCAGCGGGGCGAGGCTGAAGGCGCGTACGACCGGCTGGGCGCTGACGTTCTCCTGGACGGTGCTGGCGATCTTGGCCTCCTCGTGGCGCACGAGGTAGCTGTCGCGCTCGGCCCGCGGACCGAGGAAGTGCGGGCCGATCAGCGCCAGCGGGAGACCTAGCACGGTGACCAGCGCGAGCTGCCACGAGAAGATGAACAGCAGCGTCGAGATCGTCAGCAGGCCGAGGGTGCCGAGGATGGTCTCCGGGATCGCCAGGATCACCGCGTTTTGCACCGCCGAGAGGTCGGTCGAGAAGCGCGACATGATGTCGCCGATCTGCATCTTCGAGTAGAAGTTGGCCGACAGCTGCTGCAGGTGGTCGAACATCTGCTGGCGCAGGTCGTTCATCACGCTGGTGCCGACCCGCGCGTAGAGATAGTCGCGGCCGACCGCCGCCACCGCCGTCAGCAGCGCGGCGGCCACCAGGCCGATCAGGACCGTCCACAGCAGCGTCTCGTCGCGCTTCGCGATCGCCTCGTCGATCACGAACTGAAAGCTCATCCCGAACAGGACCGTCCACGCCAGGTCGATCAGCAGCCCCCCGAGCAGCAGCCACACCTCGACCCGATACGGCCGCAGGTACTCGAGGATGACTCGCAAGGCGCTGAGCATGAGCGGGGCGGAAGGTCGGGCAGCGCGGTTTCGTCACGGCATCGCGCGGCCGCCCGGGAGGTCAGGCTCGCATGGTGACACAAGGTGTCGACGCCCGGGGAGTCGCGCGAGCTCGGCGCCGCAAAAGCCCGGATCCGCGGCCTCGTGCGCGTCGCAGCCGATCAGTCGCGGCCGGGGCCCTTCAGCTTCGACGCGAGCGCCTGTAAGCGCCGCAGCTGCGCCTGCACGCGCTCGTCGGTCTGCAGCTCGGGGTCGAGGGCGGCGCGTGAGACCATGAAGACGTCCGAGGTGATCGCCCCGACGTCCGCGTAGTGCTCGTCGATGCTGCCGAGCCGCAGGGCCCCGATGGCGGCCAGCAGCGGCCGCGACGCGAGGTTGCGGACCGGCTTGTCGACCACCGTGGTGACCACGAACGCGCAGCCCGCCGCGAACAGGCTGGCGACGGCCTGGTAGGCGAGCGCGACGCCGCCGATCCTGTACTTGGGGTCAGGTAAGACCGCGAGCTGATCGAGGTAGCCGAGCGGCAGGTCCTCGAGCGCGCGCAGGTCCTCGCCGAGGCCGAGCTGGCCGCGCCGCTGCCACAGCTCGGAGGCCCGCAGCTCGGCGTCGGGCAGGGCCGCGGCGAAGCCCGCGACCCGCTCGTCGTCGCCGAGCACCCAGGTGTGGCCGCCGGCGATCAGGCGCGCGTACTGGTCGCGCGAGGTGCCGAGCAGGAAGCCGCCGCGGCTGCTCTGGGAGGTGTCCTCGGGGTCGGCGCGCATGCGCAGGTGGAGCTTGATCTCGGCGATCGCATCGAGGTCGGCGGGCACCGCGAGGCGCAGGTGTTGGCCGCTGCTCACGGCGACTCCGGCGGGCGCTCGACGAACATCGGCCCGCGCAGCTGCTGCAAGATCGCGGCGGTGATGGTGTCGACGTTGGCATTGCCGGCGTAGGCCGGCGGCGCCTCGACCCGCCGCTCCGGCAGCTGATACCAGGGGATCCGCGGGTCGGCGTGGTGGGTCGTATGCTCGTTGAAATTCAGCAGCACCCACGACAACAGCCGACCGGGCGGCAGCGAGCGGACGTTGTAGCGGATGTCGCCGCCGAGGGTCGTGCGGTAGTGATAGATGTACAGCAACATCGACCACACCCACGCGAAGGCGAGCATCGGCAGGCCGAGCGTGGCGAGCCAAAGATCATGACCGCCGAGCCGCCAGACCAGCGCATGCAGGCCGAAGCCGGCGAGCAGCTCGAGCCAGGCGCGGGCGCGGTCCCGCGGTCGCCAGCCCTTGAAGGCCGGGGAGATCCGGCAGGCGAGGGCGGTCGGCAGCAGCAAGAACAGCACCACCGATACCAGCGAGTGCAGGAAGAAGCCGCCCGCGAACACGGCGAGCAGCCAGGTCAGCCAGCCCCAGCCGCGCGCGAGGTCGCGGCGCCACGGCGGACCCGGCGGCAAGACGACGACGTCGAGGGTGGCGACCCTGGGAGCGCGGCGATTTTGGCCGTGGTGAAACTTGTGGATCTTGCGAAAGACCGTCAGCGGCGCGCACATCGGCGCGAGCAACAGGGCGCCGGCGAGGTCGTTGAGCACGGGCCGGTCCGGGAACAGCTTGCGGTGCACGGCCTCGTGCCCGACGGCGTACATGCGGTCGAGCCACAGACCGAGGCCCAGCAGCAGCGGCGGCCAGACCAGCGACCGCGGCCAGCCCTCGAGCTGCATCGCGCCGGCGGAGGCGGCGCAGAGGGCGAGATAGAGGAGCAGCGTCTCGGCGATCAGCCGCACGGAGATCCACGTATGAGCGGGCGAGGGAGCCGGAGCGCCAGACACTGTGCGCACCTTACCGGAGTCCGCGCAGTTCGAAGCACACACAGTTCTGAGCGCTGCCGAGGCCCCGCACGTGAGGGCCGTGGATCCGCACAGGCGGAGGTCCAGGGGCTCGATCTTGACGTGGAGCCAGGACCCGCGCGGGCGATTGGGCGCGCCCGGCTGGCCGGGGCGGCCGCTCCGCGCTACACGCTGACCCATGTCGCGCCTCCTCGATGTCTCCACCTCGTTTGTATCTTCCATTCTCCACCCCTTCGCCGGCGTGTTCGTCCGCGGCATCGGGGCCCGTCCGGAGGCGCGGGTCCGCCTGTACGAGTTCGAGGGCTGCCCGTTTTGTCGCAAGGTCCGCGAGATGCTGACCACCCTCGACCTCGACGCGGCGATCTTCCCGTGCCCGAAGGGCGGGACCCGCTTTCGTGGCGAGGTCGCCAAGCACGGCAAGCGACAGTTCCCGTTCCTGATCGATCCGAACACCGGCGAGGAGATGTTCGAGTCCGACACGATCGTGCAGTACCTCGCGGACCGCTACGGCGACGGCAAGGTGCCGCTGTCGCTGCGCATGGGACCGCTGACGGTGGTGACCGGCTCGGTGGGCTCGCTGCTGCGCTACCCGAAGGGCACGCGGGCCCGGCCCTCGCGCCAGCCCGAGGGGCCGCTCGAGCTCTACAGCTACGAGGGCTCGCCCTACTGCCGCATCGTGCGCGAGGCGCTCTCGGAGCTCGAGCTGCCCTACGTGCTGCACAACGTCGGCCGCGGCAGCCCCAGGCGCGCCGAGTTCGTGGCGCTGTCCGGCAAGATGCAGGTGCCCTATCTCGTCGACCCGAACACCGGCACGGCGATGTTCGAGTCGGCCGACATCGTCGCGTACCTCGACAAGACCTACGCGCTGTGAACCGCCACGAGGCCCGGTCGGGGCTGGTAGGCCGGGCGCGGCGGCAGTAAGGTGCGGCCCATGCTCAGCGCATGGTCCGACGCCGACGCCCGCGCCGCCGTCGTCCACTACACCTCTCGCTACCCCGGCTCCTGTAACTCCCGCGTCGTTTGCAACGAGGACCTCGCGCTGCGGGTGTACAGCTCGCGGCTGATCGGCCAGGAGCCGCGCCTGGTGCTGCACGGCGGCGGCAACACGTCCGTCAAGACCACGCTGCCCGATGACCTCGGCGTACCGACCGCGGTCGCCTGCATCAAGGGCAGCGGCTGGGACCTCGCCCGCATCGAGCCGCCCGGCCTGCCCGCCGTGCGCCTGGCCGAGCTGCAGGCGCTGCGTGGTCTGGCCGCGCTGGGCGACGAGGCCATGGTTCGCGCCCTGCGGGTGCGCCTGCTCGACCCCGCCGCGCCCAACCCCTCGGTCGAGGCGCTGCTGCACGCGTTCCTGCCCCACAAGTTCATCGACCACTCGCACGCCGACGCGGTGCTCGCGGTCGTCGATCAACCGGATGCGAGCGGGCTGTGCGCGGAGGTGTTCGGGCCCGACTATGTGGTCGTCCCTTATGTGATGCCGGGCTTCGCGCTCGCCAAGCTGGCGGCCGAGGTCCACGCGGCCGCGCCGGCCTGCCACGGGCTGCTGCTGCTCGGTCACGGGCTGTTCAGCTTCGGCGCCGGCGCCCGCGAGAGCTACGAGCGACACCTGGTCGCGGTGACGCGGGCCGAGTCGTTCATCGCCCGCTCGTCGCGCTCCAGCGTGCAGGTGCCGGCCGGCGAGCCGCGGGACTTCGTGGCCGTCGCGCCGCTGCTGCGCGGCCAGCTCGGCGGCGGCGCGCTGCACTGGCGACCTGTCCCCGAGGCCATGTCATTTGCGGCCGACGAGCGAGTGCACGAGCTCAGCCAGCGCGGCCCGGTGACCCCCGACCACGTGATCCGCACCAAGCAGAAGCCGCTGGTGATCGACCTGCTGGCCGTGCCGGAGCAGCAGCGGGCGCCGGATCTGGCGGCCGCGCTGGCGCAGTACCGCGCCGCTTACCGGGCCTACTTCACCGCTCAGTGCGAGTCGCGGGGCGTGACCCGGGTGATGCTGGATCCCGAGCCGCGGCTGGTGCTGGTGCCGGGGCTCGGGATGGTCGCCGCCGGGGCCGACGAGGGCGCCGCCATGGTCGCCGCGGACTTGTATGAACACACGATCGCGGTGATCCGCGACGCCGAGGCGATCGGTCGTTATCAGGCGCTGCCGGACGGCGACATCTTCGACATGGAATACTGGTCGCTCGAGCAGGCCAAGCTCGGCAAGGCGACCGTCAAGCCGCTCGCGGGGCGGATCGTTTATATGACCGGCGCGGCCGCGGGCATCGGCCTCGCCACCGCCCGGCGCTTCGCGGCCGCGGGCGCGCTGCTCTACCTCGTCGACCGCGACGAGGCGGCGCTGAGGGCCGCCGCCGAGCCGCTGAAGGCCGGCTTCGAGGTCGTCGATGTCACCAAGCGGGCCGCGGTCGAGGCGTCGATCGATCGCGCCGTGCTGCGCTTCGGCGGTATCGATGGCGTGGTCTCCAACGCCGGCGCGGCGTTCCAGGCCCCGATCGCCACCTGTCCGGAAGACCAGCTGCGTGCGAGCCTCGAGCTGAACCTGCTCGCGCATCAATGGGTCGCGGCGGCGGCGATGCGGGTGCTGGTGGCCCAGGGCCTCGGCGGCTTCCTGCTGTTCAACGCCTCGAAGGCTGCGTTCAACCCTGGCGAAGGTTTTGGCCCCTACGCGGTGGCCAAGGCCGGGTTGGTCGCGCTGATGAAGCAGTACGCGCTCGAGGGGGCGAGCGCGGGTGTGCGGGCCAACGCGGTCAATGCGGACCGGGTGCGCACGGGCCTGTTTTCGCCGGAGGTGGTGACGGCGCGGGCGGCCGCGCGAGGTCTGGCGCCGGACGCCTACTTCCGGGCCAACTTGCTCGGCCGCGAGGTGAGCGCGGACGACGTCGCGGAGGCGTTTTTGGCGCTGGCGCTGGCGGTGAGCACCACCGGCGCGGTGTTGCCGGTCGACGGCGGCAACCTGGCCGCGTCGCCGCGATGAGGCGAGCCGAGTTGAGCTGGGGACGAAGATCATGACCGACCACGACGCTGCCGACATCCTGCGAGCCCTGCACTTCCGGCGGATCCCCGAGCTCGACGAGGGCTGGCGCGAGCCCCGACCGGGTCCGCGACTCGCCGATCTGCGGGCCCGCGGCGAGGCGTTCGCGCGGGCCTTTCGCGCCGAGGGCCCGGTCCGGGGCGTGCGCACGGTCGACCTCCAGGCCTTCCCCTATCCGGTGGCCTTCGGCTTCTGGCAGGCCGCGCCGACCCGCGCGAAGTACCTGTTGATGCGCAACCGCTTCAACCTGATCGAGTTCGAGGACTTCGCCGGGCAGCCGCGCACCCTGCTCGTCAATCCCAGCGAGGCCGACCTGTCCGCACGGGCAGGTTACTTCGAGCAGCTGCGCCGCGAGCTGGTGCCATTCTTGCCGCCGACGGTGACGCGCGCGCTGCTCGGGCGGGCCGCCGGTCCGGCGACGCTGCTGCGCGAGCAGCTCGGCGTCGACCCGGCCCACGTCGACTACGTGACCTTCGACCACCTGCACGTGCAGGATCTGCGCCGCGGGCTCGTCGGCGAGCACGGGCGCCCGCCGCTGTACCCCAACGCCAAGCTGCTGGTGCACCGCCGCGAGCTCGAGACCCTGCGCTCGCTCCACCCGCTGCAGCGACCGTGGTGGATCTCCGGGGCCCTCGATGGTGTGCCGGCGGAGAAGATCGTCGCGCTCGAGGGCTCGGCCTGGCTCGGCAAGGGCCTCGCCCTGGTCTGGACCCCCGGACACACTCTGGGTAATCACTCGATCGTGTTCCATGCGCCCGGTCAGGGCGTGTTCGCCGTGTCCGAGAACGGCATCGCCCCGGAGTGTTACCTGCCCGCCGCCTCCGGCATGCGCGCGCTGCGAGACCACGCCCGCAAGTACGACGCCGAGGTGATTCTCAATGGCAACTCGCTCGAGAGCGCGATGTCCCAGTACAGCTCGATGGTCCTTGAAAAGATCCTCGTCGATCGCGGCGCCCCCGGCGGCGAGGTCCCCAACATCCTGTGCTCCTCGCCCTTCATCCGCTCACCGCTGGCCTGGGGCATCGGGCCGCGCTTCGTCACCCCGCCGGTGAACGCCGGCGTGCTCGCGCACAGCATGGCCTCCGGGACAGGTAGGGTCCGATGATGCTCGCGGCGATCCTCAACTTCATGCTGCTCGCGCCGCCCGCGACCGAGGTCCCGACTCGCGGATATCAAGGTGAAGAGGCGGTCGTGGGGCCCGACTCGCCCGCAGCGGAGCCCGCGGAGCCCGAGCCCGAGCCCGAGCCGATGCCACGGCCGCCGGCGCCGCGGGTGCCGCTGACGACACCCGAGGAGACCGGTCTCGCGCCGCTGTCACAACCATCTCAAAATGGGCCGACGCCGCGCTGGTGGGGTCCATTTCCGCGGCCGAAGGTGATCGGGTTCGTGGGCCCGATGCTGCAGCTGACGCGCCTGAACGCGGCCTTCGGGGCGACGGTGGGCTTCGGCGGCGGCGCGTGGATCCGCCAGCGCTTCGCGGTCGGTGCGGCGGTGCTGTGGCTGCTGAACCCGATCGACGCCGGCAAGACCACGCTTGGCGCGACGCAGCGGCTCAACGTCAACTACGGCGGACTGACGCTGGCGGTGGTGGTCGCGCGCACCAGGGCGCTGAGCTTCACGGTCGAGGGGCTGATCGGCGGCGGCGGGGCCTGTATGCAAAATCCGAACGACGGCAGCTGCTACGCGCGCACGACGATGTTCCTCGGGCAGCCGGGCGTCGGGTTCCACATCAAGCTCGGGCCGATCATTCGCCTGGTGCTCGGCTTCGGCTATCGGCTGGTGCAGGCGCGCGCGTGGACCGGTCCGGGCAACCAGCAGCTCGGCGGACCGACCGGCACCGTGATGCTCGAGCTCGGCTGGTTCTAGCGCCGGCGCGCCACTGCTCCGGCGCGCCATGTCTCAGGCGCAGACGGAGTCGACGCAGCTCTGGCCCGCGGGGCAGGGCTTTTGGCACTGGCCGCAGTGGGCCGCGCTGCTGCGGATGTCGGTCTCGCAGCCCTTGTCGTTGCCCTTGTCGTCGACGTCGGTGTCGTCGCAGTCGCCGAAGCCGAGGTCGCAGGCGAAGCGGCACGACAGGCACATCGCGCGCTCGTGGGGGCCGTTGCCGTCGCAGTCCTCGAGCGCGGCCTCGTTGATCTTGCCGTCGCCGCAGAGCGGGTGGCGGCAGTCGAAGTCGCAGTCGACCGCCTCGACGTTGTCGCCCGGATCGCACTGCTCGGTGGGACCGACGAAGCCGTCGCCGCAGCGGGCGTCCTGGCAGTAGCCGGTGCAGGCCGCGGTGTAGCTGTTGTCGGGGCCGTCGTCGCACTGCTCGCCGAACTTGTCCTGAAGGATGCCGTCGCCGCAGGTGGGCGGGATGCAGCGGGTGGTGCAGGCGTCGTCCTCGATCGCATTGCCGTCGTCGCAGGCCTCGCCGGCGTTGACGATCCCGTCGCCGCAGTTACTCCGGCAGATGTTGCTGCAGCCGTCGTCGTCGCGGGTGTTGCCGTCGTCGCAGGCCTCGCCGGGGCCGAGCACGCCGTCGCCGCAGCTGCCGGCGACGCAGTCGGGCTTGCAGACCGCGTCGACGGCGTTGGCCGCCCCGTCGTCGCACTGTTCGCCGGGATCGATCACACCGTCGCCGCAGACCGCCGCGGGCCCGGTGGTGGGGCTGGACTCGCCCTGACTGGTCGCCGCGGACGCGGTGCCGTCGTCGTCGGGCGGATCGGAGGAGAAGCAGGACAGGAGCGCGCACGGGAGCAGCGCGACGCGGACGCGGGCGAACATGGCGGAGCCCCGAGGCTATCACCACGGGCGGCGAATGTTGAGGCCGAGCCGGGGGGCCTCGCGGGTCATGCGGGTCATCGCCGCTCACCCCTGCTCGATGCAGAAGATGTGCAGGGGCTTGGCGCAGCTGACCTGCGCGCAGCCCTCGGTCCACGCCGGCTCGTCGCTGTTGATCAGGCCGGCATCGCCGACGCCGGTGTTGAACTTCCAGCCGCCGCAGTCGGCATCGGCGTCGCGGGGCCCGGCGGTGGCGCTGGTGTGGGTCCAGGCCAGCACCTCGGCGGCCAGGCACGACTCGCCGGGGGCGAGCAGCTCGCCGTTCTCGTCGACCTGGATGGCGTGCAGGAGGCTGCCGTCGACGAGGTCGACCCAGTCGGTCGCGACGACCACACCGACCCCGAGCTGGCTGGTGGGCAGGATGAAGGGGAGCTCGCTCTTGTCGAAGCGGGTCGCCGGGCTCGCGTCACCATCGCTGAGCCAGGCGCGATAGCGGCCGACCAGCGGGGCCGCGTCCGCGAGCTTCTGGCAGCGGTCGTCGGCGCCTTGCAGCCCGCCGAGGGCGGCGGCCTGGTAGGTGGCGCTGCTGACGAACACGAAGCGCGCGTCGCGGAGGCACTCGGGGGTGCAGCCGTCGCCGAGCTTCGTATTCACGTCGTCGCAAGCCTCGTCGCTGGCGACGATGCCGTCGCCGCACTTCGACACCCGACACAGCGCGGTGCAGTCGTCGCCGTCGAGCTGGTTGCCGTCGTCGCAGTCCTCGCCCGGGCCGAGGAAGCCGTCGCCGCAGACCGGCACGGTGCAGATCTCGGTGCAGGTGTCGCCGGGCACGTCGCAGGCCTCGTCGGCCTGGACCGTGCCGTCGTTGCAGGTGGCCCAGCGGCAGTCGACGCAGTTGTCGCCCGCCTCGCAGGCCTCGCCGGGCTGGACGAAGCCGTCGCCGCAGCTGCGGGGCGTACAGGTGCTCGTGCAGTGGCCGGCGTCGTCGTTGGCGAGGCCGAGGTCGCAGAGCTCGGCGCCGCTGAGCACGCCGTCGCCGCACACCGGCGGGCCGCAGCGCGAGGTGCAGCCGTCGTTCTCGTTGCTGTTGCCGTCGTCGCAGTCCTCGCCGTCCTGGAGCACCTCGTCGCCGCAGCGCGCGAGCTCGCAGTCGCTGCCGCAGGCGTCGCCGGCGAGCATGTTGCCGTCGTCGCAGGCCTCGCTGGGGCCGCGCAGGCCGTCGCCGCAGTAGTTGGGGAGGCACAGCGGGCCACAGGCGGCGTAGAGGCCGTTGAGCGGGCCGAGGTCGCAGAGCTCGGCGCCGGCCTTGACGCCGTCGCCGCAGACCGCGGGTTCGCCGGTGGTGGTCGGGTCGGTGGTCGAGCCGGCGCCGCTGCTGTCGCTGTCCGACTCTGGCGGGGGCTTATCGACGAAGCAGGCGGCGAGGCCGGCGGCGAGCAGCGCGGTGATGAGGGGGAGGACGCGCATGGACGAGGGTGCGTGGCCGCGGCAGTTCGGCGGCATCAAGCCGAGGCAACCACCGCGGGCGAAGAAACGCAAGCGATACCCGGCGACGGCGGCGACCTCATCAGCTGCAAGCGCCGTTGTTGCAGTCCTGGAAGCCGCCGCATTTGTTTTGGCATTTGCCGCAATGGTTCTCGTCGGTCTTGGTGTTGACCTCGCAGCCGGTGGCCGCTTGATTGTCACAGTCGGCGAAGCCGACCGCGCACACGATCATCGCGCAGCCCGGGGCGCAGGTGGCGTTGGCCACCGCGACGAGCAGGTCGCACCGCTCCTCGGGGATGTCGACGACGCCGTCGCCGCAGACCTTGCCCGGGCCGCTGCAGTCCGCGTTGCAGCCGCTGTTGTAGCTCCCGTTCTTGACCCCGAGGTCGCAGACCTCCGCGGCGCTGATGTTGAGCTTCGAGTCGCCGCAGGCGGCCACCGAGCAGTCGGCGTTGCAGGTCGCGCTCTCCTGGCCGTCGTCGCAGCTCTCGACGTTGGCCTGGATGTGACCGTCGCTGCAGACGGCCTTCTTGCAGCCGATGCAGGCGTCGGTGTCGACGGCGTTGCCGTCGTCGTGTACGTCGGCCGCAAACGGCCCCAATTCGCACGAATTCGGCACTTTGATCCGGCGATCCGGGAAAATGAACCAGAAGTGAACCAATTTCGACCCGTCAGGGGAGATCGCGTCCCCGCGCAAACCCCCACGTGGGACCGCCGAACCCGGCCCGAGTCGACGGCCACTCGGCCGAGAAGAGACCGAAGGCTCCGGGGCTTGTCGATCCCCACGCGACCCCATGAGGCACCAGTCACAACGCGCGCGCAGACGCTCACCTGTCCCATGGGACCTGACCGAGAGGGCAGCACCCGCCAGCGGTGATCTGATCGTGTCGCACAGCCTCGGTG
The DNA here is from genome assembly GCF_013812955.1 of Nannocystis sp. Taxonomy (GTDB): domain Bacteria; phylum Myxococcota_A; class Polyangia; order Nannocystales; family Nannocystaceae; genus Nannocystis. Next base: position 17,656 of record NZ_JACCSO010000492.1, read on the forward strand.
TCGGGGACCTGCGCCGAGTCGCGGGCGGTGCAACGAGCTCCGGCCGTGCCGCTCGGCTCGTCACCGACGCCACCTGCGGCGCCCGCGTTGTTGCAGCCGGTACTCCGTGACGGCCGCATCCCACTCGGCCAGCTCCTCGCTGGTGAGCAGGTGTTGGTTCTCCGCGGTGACGATCCGTCCGGTCTTCTGCGCGGCGTAGACGATGTGTGGGGGTGTTCCGGCTCGTCGAAAGACCTCCATCATCGCAGCCATCACCTCGTCCTCCGAGATGGGTCGATCGCCCGGTGGCAACGGCTTGCGGTCGGTCGCCCGGCGTTCGTGCTCAGTTTCGGCGGTGGCCTTCGGCATGCCCCAAACATGCCCAGCGAGGCCTTCTACGTCAACCGAGCGGCCGAGCGCCTGGCGGCGCGGGTCAGGCGGAGGAGTCGGCGCCGGGGTCGCTGGTCGGCGCCTTGGGTGGGAGCTTGTCGAGGGTTCCCCAGCGGGCTGCGATCATGCCCGAGATCTCGGCGAGGGTGTGGCCGACCTCCTGTTGCTCGACGATGTAGGCCGCGTGGTCGAGGGCGATCGGCGTCCAGCGGCAACGGACGCCCGACTTGCCGTCGGACACCATGACCGGCGCCGGGAGCAGCCGCATCAGCACGTACTTGTGGATCGTCATCCGCGACACGCCGAGCGCCTCCACCATGTCCGTCATATAGACGAACGGACTACGCGGCGGGGCCGCCTTCCTCCTCGTGGCCTTCTTGGCCGCCTTCTTGGCCACCTTCTTTGTTGTCTTCTTCGCTGCCACGGTCCGGGATGGTAGGCCAGACGGCCCCAAAACGCGAGTCCAGTCAGCCGGAAGCGTCCTCCTCGTGCGAGGAGTTCCCATTGGGTGTCACGGTCGGCGCCTGGTCCGACTCCGGGAGCGGGACCTTGTCACGGGTGCCCCACCGGGCGGCGACCATGGCGGTGATCTCGCCCAGGGTGTAGCCGATGGCCTTGTGCTCGCGGATGAACTCGGCGTGCTCCATCGCAGCCATGGCCCAGCGCGCCCGAACGCCGGTTTTCCCGTTTGAAACCAGGATCGGCGCCGGCAAGAGGCGGCCCTGGACGTACTTGTACAGCGTCCGGCGGGTCACGCCGAGCGCTTCCGTCAAGTCCTTGGTGTAGCAGAAGACCTTCGACTTCTTCTTGCGGGCCGTCGTCGGCTTCCTGGTTCGCTTCGCTGCCACGGGCCAGAGCCTACGCCAGGCGGCTGCCACGCACCAGCCGCCAGTGTTGACCCACTGAGTAGCCTGCGATGCCATGGAGCGCGGATTCACCCGTCATTGGCGAAGATTTCGGTTGACTGGTTTTCATTGGCGGTAAATTAGTGTTCTCAATGGTAAGGCATAAATCGGGAACAGAAACGGCCGCGAGCCTTCGCCAGAGCGCCGAGGACGACGTGGATCTCGTCGTATTCGACGTTCAAGCGCGGGCTCCCGGCTTCTATACGACCCGGACCCGCACGTACTTCGTCGCGCAGGACGGGGCGGTGTACCTCGTGCGGGCGCCGGGGCAGCCGGCCACCCTGCAGCGGGATGACGACCTGCCGCCCGACTGCGACCCCAGCATCGTTGCGGACGAGGTCCTTGCGCGCCTGGGCGAGGCGGCGGACATGGTGGGGCGTAGGGGCCTGGGCCTGCGCGCCCGCCCGCCGGCCACCCGGGGAGCCGCGTGACCGCCATGGACCGCCGCGCAGCTCGGCACGCGGAGATCGAGCGCGACCACCGGCTCGTGGCGATGGCCCTCGCCGCCACGCTCCGCCGCATCGCCCGCGAGACGGAGCCAGCCGGCGCCGACCCGGAGCACCTCTGGCAGCGTGTGGAGACCGCGCTCGAGCAGAGCCGTGACGCCTTCCGCCGGCTGAACAACGCGCGGATCAACCTACGGGGCCAGCGCGGCGCCCAGTTTGACGACGCGCAGCCGCTGCCGGCGGCGCTCCAGTGCTATCGCCACCGCGGCAACTACTGCGGTGCGTTCCCGTCCATGACGGCCCTGGGCGTCCTGCTGCGCCGCGTGCGGAGCATGCCCGGCGATGGCCTGCACGACGGTGGCGCCGCGGACATCGCCCGGGAACTGCACCTGCGCGGCGAGCTGTGGACCTTCGAGCACGCCGGCTCGGTGCACGTGTTCTCGCAGCCGGGCAGCGCCAGCGATGCGGCCCTGGCCTGGCGGGCGTCGCCCGAGCCCACGCCGGAACCTCCCGTCATCCCTGGCTTATTCGTCCCCTGAGCGGCCCGCCGAAATGGCGCCGCCGCGGCCTCACTGCTGACATTCATCGCGCTCTCATGAGCGCAACAGGAGAGCTTTGCCGTGAAAAGAACGCTCATGTTCCGGGCCGCCGCGTCGGCCCTATTGTTGTCCATTGCCTGCACCCCTGACGACATCGCGCAGGAGGGCACCACGTCGCCCGAGCCCGGGCTTGACTCGGAACCCGGGCCCGACCCAGACCCCGACGACCCAGACCCTGACGTCGCCCCCGATCTCCCGCTGCCGTCCGACGAGCGCCCCGGCTCGCCCGGCGCCCCGTGTCTGCTCGACGCCGATTGCGGCATGGACACCTTTTGCCAGTTGCGGATCTGCGTCGCCGGCTGTCCTGACGCCTTCGCATGCGGCGCCGACGAGGTCTGCGACCCGCATGGTCGCTGCGCCCAGGACGACGAGGACCCCCTGGATGCGCACGCGGGCGCGCCGGTGCTCACCGAGCCGCGCACCGTGCTCGCGCTCGGGGAGACCCAGGCCCGCACCACGCTGCACAACGATGGCGCCGCGCCGCTGACCTATCGCCTCGCGGCCGCCAGCACGGCGCTGACGCTGGACACCGCGGTCGCCACGCTCGAGCCGGGCGAAGCGGTCGAGCTGGTGGTGGACGTCGATCGCACCGCGCCTGCGCCCGCCGATCGCGTGCTGCCGGTCCAGATCATCACCAGCGGGGGGGCCCTCTTGTGGGCGATCACGCTCGATGCGCTGCCCGGGGCCGGATACTTCCGCGGCGCCGTGAGCTTCGACCTCGACGGCTTCAGCCTCGCGAGCAGCAGCCTGGCCCTCAATCTCGACTTTCGCGACGACGGCACGATCGTCGGCCAAGTCGACGACGACGCGAGCCTCCTGTGGCCGCAACCCCTTGCGCTGACCGGCACCTGGAACACCGCCGGCGACCTCTCCCTGGTGCTGCGCGACCGCCTGGCGGCCGATGGCTGGCGTCACAGCCCGCTCGCGCGCGAGCTGGGCCGCGAGCTGGTGCTGACCGGCAAGCGCACCACCACCGGCCTGACAGGCACCGCGACCGAGACGATCACGGGCCTGCGCAGCGCGCCGGTCGAGGTCCAGGGCGCCTTCACGCTGCACCACCGGGGCCCGCTCACGGGCCTCGTTCACCCGCCCGACTTCATCCCCAAGGATGCGACGGCGCCGACCTGGCTCGCACCACCGGACCTTGATGCGGCGGCGTGCGACGACCTCGGCATCGACTTCGGCACCGCCGCGAAGTTACCCGGGCCCTCCCTCGCGTGTGCCGCCTGCGCGATAGGGTCCTGCTCGGCCAACGACATGTATGCATGTGGCTCCGCGCTTCGGGCCGCCGGGTTCAACCTCGTGCCCGTGCTCGCCGCGCTGCACGGCAGCGGCGACGTCAAGCCGCCGAGCGGCGCGTGGACATGGGACGACTGCGCCGCGGAGCCGCCCGTCTACAACAACGAGGGCCGGGCCTGCCTGGACATCGCCGCGCTGCACTGCGCCCACGCGCTGGTCCGCCGGGGGCCGGCCCAGAAGCCCGGTCCCGCGGGCGACCTGTTTCGCAGCCTCGCGGCCATCTTCGCGGCGGACGAGGCCCTCGCCGCGGGCCTCCTGACGACCGAGGCGCAGATCGACACCGCGTTCGCCTTCAAGGGCAAGGTCGGCGAGCCGCTCGCCGACGCTTTCGCGCGCGAGCTGACGATCCTGACGGCGGATCGCGAGCGCCTCGCCGCCGCGCTGGCCCCGACCCTCGCGCCGGCCTATCCCGCCGCGCTCCAGTGGATCGAGGACGCCAAACTCGAGCAGCCGACGGCCAAGGCCCACCTGGCGCCCCTGCCGCTCGCCGCCGACTTCGCGCGGACCACGGCCCAGTGGGCCCGGCTGGC
>NZ_JACCSO010000493.1 GCF_013812955.1 Nannocystis sp.
CTTCGAGCTGGTGCTGCTCGATCCGCCGCGCGCCGGGCTCGGGACCGAGGCGGCCCGCGATCTGGCCCGCGTCGCCGGCGGCCGCACGATCTACGTCGCCTGCGATCCGGCGACGATGATGCGCGACCTCGCGGTGATGACCGCGGCGGGCCATCACATCGTCGACCTGACGGTGGTCGACATGATGCCGATGACGCCCGAGGTCGAGGTGGTCGCGGTGCTCGATGCCGACGAGGTCGCATGAACGGGCCATCCGGCTCGCATGGCATGAACGACGAGCTCGAGGGGCTCGAGCGGGCGATCGCGGCCGGCAAGCTGCAGCCGGTCTACGTGCTGTACGGCGATGAGCCGGCGGCGATCCGGTCGGTGATCCAGGCGCTGCGGCGGCGGCTGATCCCCCCGGACGATCCGACCGCCCAGGCGATGGCCGCCTTCAACCATGAGCGCTTCGACGGCGCCGATCTGCGCGGCGCAGGTCCGGTGCTCGCGGCCTGCCAGCAGATGCCGATGCTGGCGTCGCGGCGGCTGGTCGAGCTCGCCAACCCCGAGGACATGGCGAAGGCCGCGGCGGCCGACGAGGGCAGCAGCAGTCCGGCGGCGGCGATCGACGCGCTGGTCCAATACATCCAGGCGCCGAGCCCGACGACCACGCTGGTGATCCACGGCAGCGGCATCGACGGGCGCTCGAAGCTGGTCAACGCCTGCAAGAAGGGCGGCTACGCGTACAAGTTCGAGGCCTTCAAGAAGGATGAGGACGCGCTCGGATTTGTGCTCGGCCAGGCCCAGGCCCGCGGTCGCAAGCTGCCGCGCGACGCCGCGTCGACGCTGGTCGCGGCGGTCGGCACCGGACGCAGCGAGCTGCTGGCCGCCCTCGATCAGGTGATGTTGCACGCCGGCGACGCCGCGATCACGCTCGCCGACGTCGAGGTGATGGTCGCTCGCACGCGCGAGGGCAACATCTTCCATCTCACCGATGCGGTCGGTCGCGGCGACGCTGCCGCGGCGCTCGCCGTGCTCGCGCAGATGTTCAGCGCCGGCGAGAAGGAGACCGGCGTGGCGATGCAGGTGCTGGCGATGCTCACCCGCCAGATCCGCATGATCTTCACCGCCAAGGTCGGGGGCCCCGACGCGGTCAAGCTGCCGCCATTTTTGCTGCGGCAGCTGGAGACGCAGGCGCGGGGCTACAGCGAGGCCCGACTGCGCACCGCATATGCATCGCTGGTTCGTCTCGACAGCGATCTGAAGGGCGGCTCGCACGTCGCCTACGCGACGCCGTTCATGGCGCTGCAGCGGTGGATCCTCGACACCTGTCGCGCGCTGCCCGGTGTCGACGCGCGAAGCTGAGCGCGGTCCACCTCCCTCCGGCGCCCAAAGCGCCCGACGTGGGGCTTTGTGGCACTTTGCGCCCCAGCAACCGGAGACATGCAAGGAGGGGGCACCTGCGAGGCCTCGTGCGTCGGCGGCAACTGCCTGCGCAGCGGCAAGATCGCCAGGATGAGCTGCCTCGGCGGCGGCTGCACCGGCTGAGCCGGACCCGTCGAGGCGGGCGCGGTTCGCCGCGTCCGTCTTCAGCCGGCCCGTTCAGTCGGATATTACAAGCACTTAAACGCCGATGGCCAGCGATGCAATGCATCACCGGCCGAACAGGCGGCTAGCAAACGGGGGCTGTCAGGCCGCCGACTTGTTGGTCGCAAGGGTGAGGCGGGAGATGTACCGCGACGCCGTATTGCGATGAATGACGCCCTTGGAGGCGGCTTTGCTGATCGCCTGAATGGCGTCGGGGAGGGTTTCCTTGGCGCCGGCGGCGTCCTTGCCCGCGAGGGCCTTGCGGACGCGCTTCATGTACGTCCGCATGGTGGACAGGTGCATCAAGTTCCGCGTGCGCCGCTTGATCCGCTGCCGATTCCGCTTCTCTGCCTGCTTATGGTTCGCCATGCTCGCTTCTCGAAGTTTCGGGGAGGTCTGGCTTATGGCCCCGCACCCGGCCCCTTGTCAAGCCGCGCGCGACGGTCCACCCTGCGCCCGACGCTCACGATGTCCCGTATGCCCGCGCAGCCCTCTCCCGCCTCCTCCAAGGCCTCCTGTGAGGTCCGTCAGGGCCTCTGTGCGCGGTTTCCTGCGCGTGTTCGCGGCCACCTCGCGGTGCTCGGGGCAGCCGCCCTGGGGGTGCTCACCGCGGCCCCGGCCTGCATATTCGTGCCGCCGCCCTTGCTCCCCGAGGAGATCGCCGCGCTCGAGGCCAGCAAAGCGGCTCGCAAGGCGGCCGCACCGGCAGGCCCGGCCGTGAGCCCGGCCGGCGAGGGCGAGGGCGCCTTGGGTCCCGAGGTGACCTTCAAGAAGGGTGAGGAGGCCCCGCGCGGCATGAACGCCGCCCAGCTGCGGGCCTACAACGCCGCGCAGGGCGATCCGGAGGCCAGCGACTTCACGCTCGAGGAGGCGCTCGCCGGTCTGCCTGGCCAGGGCGACGAGCTGTGGGCCCAACTCAAGACCCCTCGCGGGGTGCTCGAGTGCCAGCTGTTCGCCGGCAAGACCCCGAGCACAGTAGCCAACTTCGTCGGCCTCGCCCGCGGACTGCGACCCTTCTACGACAAGGCCAGCAACAGCTGGGTGAAGCGCCCCTACTTCGACGACACCAGCTTTCATCGCGTGATCCCCGGCTTCATGATCCAGGGC
>NZ_JACCSO010000507.1 GCF_013812955.1 Nannocystis sp.
GCGCCGAAGGGCTCGCGCTCTCGCCCATCGGCGCGCCGGTGGCCGCGCCCCACGCGTCGGGGGTCGTCGGACGCCTGGGCCCCGCGGCGCCCTTCGAGCCGGCCCTGGCGGGGCTCGGCTTCGCCGCTCGCTTCTTCAAGTCGGCGTTGCCCCGCCCGTACGACGACTCGTCCTCCATATCCTTGGCGGCCATGCTCGAGCTGTCGTCGAGCTTCATCGCCACCTCGTCCGGGCAGCCGTCCTCGTCGCTATAGCCGTTGTAGTTCTCGGGGCTGGTCGGGCACTTGTCGCTGCTGTCGGCGACGCCGTCGCCGTCCTGGTCGCCGCTGGCCGGCCCGTAGCTGGTCTCCCCGAGCGCCACCGCGGCCCGCTTCTGGACGCCGGTGCCGCTGAGGTCGCTGCGCTCGACGATGCGCGGCGTGTGCAGGTCGTAGCGAAACGCGATCGGTGCGCCCGAGGTCAGGCTCATCGACACCTTGCCCCAGTCCTCGCCGCTGATGTTGTCGACCACGGCCCAGCCTTGCAGCAGCGCCTTGCCCTTGCCGCCCTCGGGCAGGACCACCCGGTAGGTCGGCTTCCACATCGGCGCCTCGACCACGTAGCTGACCGAGAGGTCGTGCTTGCTCGCGCCGGCCAGCCGGATGTCGACGGCGACCTGCTGGAACATGCCCTCGCCGGCGGTCGCGTCGAGGCTGCGATGAAACTGCAGCGCGAGGTCCCCATCCTTCAGGGTCACGCTGCGGACCTTCGACAGGCGCACGACCTGCATGCGCTTGCCGCTGAGCAGGCTGATGCGATAGTCGCGCGAGCTGGTCTGCGGCGGCATGACCCGCTCGCTGTGCGCCGGCGGCGAGGCGTCGGGCTCGTCGACGATCGCCTCGACCATGATGATGCGGCCGCGCAGCTTGCCCTGGGTGGTGCCGAGCACGACCTCGTTGCCGCGCAGCGCGTCGAGCACCTGCGCGAGGCTGCCCTGCCCCGGCGACAGGGTCGCCAGCGCCGCGTTGGCCCACGCCTGCGGGTCGAGCGGCATCGAGACGCTGACCGCCTGGCCATTGCCGCGATCGACCACCGTCAAGCTCTTGAGCAGGTCGTTGATCTGGTCCTTGCGGACCTTGATCGTCAGGACATCCCCCTCGACCCCGCCGTTGCGCTCGAAGTAGCCGACCCCGTTGCGATAGAGCACCACGCGATCGAGCGACAGCGTGCTGTCCGTGGCCGCGTACGGGTCACGACCGTTGGCGCAGCCGAGGGCGAGGACCAGGAGCGAGGCGAGGGTCAGCGGAAAACGTGGGCGCAAAGCAAGATCTCCTACCCGGGGACTGTACCAGGCGCTCTGGCCGGCGATCGCGTTCGCCGCCGCCGCCAACTCAGCGAATTCACGCCGCTGGGGGGCCTGCGGCGGCGGACGAGGCCCCGCGGACCTCCGCGCCGATCCCGCGATCCCCCGACTGGAGCCATACCTGCGTGGGCGCGGCCGCTGGACGCGATCGCCCGTGTTTGCGATCGTTGCCGGCGATGCTCTCCCGTCGCGCGCTCTACCCGGAGATCGAGCCGTACCGCACCGGCATGCTGCAGGTCTCGAGCCTGCATAGCCTCTACTACGAGGAGTCCGGCAACCCGCAGGGCAAGCCGGTGGTGTTCCTGCACGGCGGGCCCGGCTCGGGCACCGACCCGAGGCAGCGCCGCTTCTTCGACCCCGACGCCTACCGCATCGTGCTCTTCGACCAGCGCGGCTGCGGCCGGAGCACCCCGAACGCCGAGCTGCGCGACAACACCACATGGGACCTGGTCGCCGACATCGAGCGCCTGCGGGCCCACCTCCTCATCGAGCGCTGGCAGGTGTTCGGCGGCTCGTGGGGCAGCACTCTGGCGCTTGCATATGCGCAGACCCACCCGCGCCGCGTCACCGAGCTGGTGCTGCGAGGGATCTTCCTTCTGCGCCGCAGCGAGCTGCTGTGGTTCTACCAGGACGGCGCGAGCGCGCTCTTCCCCGACGCCTGGCAGCAGTTCCTCGCGCCGATCCCCGAGGCCGAGCGCAGCGACCTGATGCGCGCGTATCACCGGCGCCTCACCGGCGACGACGAGCAGCTGCAACGCGAGGCCGCGCGCGCGTGGAGCGTGTGGGAGGCCGCGACCAGCTTCCTGCTGCAGCGCGACGAGCACATCGCCCACGCCGCCACCGACGACTTCAGCCTCGCCTTCTCCCGCATCGAGGCCCACTACTTCGTGCACCGCGGCTTCCTCGAGCGCGAGCAACAGCTGCTGGAGAACGTCGGCCGCCTGCGCCAGATCCCCGGCGTGATCGTGCAGGGCCGCTACGACGTCGTGTGCCCGCTGCACAGCGCCTGGCAGCTGCACCGCGCCTGGCCCGAGGCCGACCTGCAGATCATCCCCGACGCCGGCCACTCCGCCTTCGAGCCCGGCATCCTCGAGGCGCTCGTCGCCGCCACCGACCGCTTCGCAGATCGCTAAAGACCATGGCCGCACGCACCGCCCACTCCGTCCCGCACCGCGCCGCCGACCCCCTCTCCGGCCTCTACCCGGCGATCGAGCCCTATCACCTCGGACGCCTCGCCGTCGACGCGCAGCACGACCTCTACTTCGAACAGTCCGGCAACCCCGCCGGCAAACCAGTCGTGTTCCTGCACGGCGGTCCAGGCGGCGGCACCGACCCGAAGCACCGCCGCTTCTTCGACCCCCGCCAC
>NZ_JACCSO010000555.1 GCF_013812955.1 Nannocystis sp.
GTAGCAGACCTCCACCTCCGCGGGCGCCAGCGCGAGCGAGGGGTTCGGGGTCATCATCACGACATCTCAGACGCCGCAGCGCCGGCGCCCGAGCTCGGTCAGGTCGACGCTGCCGAGCTTCTCGACCGACCAGGCGAAGCCCTCGTCGTCGTAGGTGTTGAGCCACAGCTCGGGGCGGCCGTCGGCGTCGAGGTCGAGGGCGCCGAGCAGCATGTACTGGACGCCGGCGCCGGGCTGGCCCTTGAGCTTGCGGACCGGGACCTCGCCCTCGGGCACGAGGTAGAGGCCGGCGAAGCTCGGCGGCTCGTCCGGGTCGGCCGCGGGCACCGTGATCACGGCGAGGGTCTCGGGCTTGCCGTCGGCGTCGAGGTCGATCTGCGCGACCTGGCGGATCTGCAGGCCCTTGGCGGGGGCGAGGTCGGCGTGGTCGCGCAGCAGCCCCTCGCGCAGGCGGGCGCGCAGCGGCTCGGCGGCGGCCTTGTCGGCCTCGGCCGGGGTCACCGGCGGGATGAGCTCGACGAAGTCCTGCTCGACCGGCGCGATCGCGTGGCCGCGCAGCGCATCGACCGGCGCGTCGACGGTCACCGCCGAGCCGCCGCCGCAGTCGGCGGTGCCGGTGCCGGTCACGCGGGTCACCTGCCCCGACTCGAGCCGCGCGTTGCCGCCGGTCTTCATCAGCACCAGGCAGTCGTCGCCCTGGCTGAACTTTGAGACATGTGCGAGGTGACAGGCGACCGGCGCCAGCCCGGACTCGCCGGCGATCAGGAACACGCGACCGGCCGGCTCGGCCGGCGGAGCGACCGCTGGGGCGACCTGGGGTACGGGCTTCACGGGGGCCGGCGCGGCGGGCGGAGGCGGGTCGCCACATGCGGCCACCATCAAGATGAGGATCGACAGGTACGACGCGCGCATGGTCGCGGCCACCCTACCACAGCCACCGGGCCTCGCGGCCACCCTCGACAGCCGCCCGCGCCCCGCGCTACCACAGGGCATGCGCCTCCGTCCGCGTCCCCGTGTTCCGGTCCTCGTCGCACTGGTGACCATGCTGGCGACCAGCGCCTGCCCCAAGGAGAGCGGGACGAGCACCGCCGGGAATACCACCACCGGCACCAGCACCAGCGGCGGCACGACGAGCGTCACGAGCACCGACGCCACTGACCCGACCAACGGCGCCACCCAGCCGACCACCAGCACCACCACGATCGCGACCATCGGCGACGTCTCGACCAGCACCCTGGGCACCAGCGCCGGCACCGAGGGCGGCACCTCCAGCACCGGCCCCGCGATGACCACCGGCCTCGAGACGGGCCTGGACACCAGCACTGACACCACCGAGGGCAGCACCGCGGGTAGCACCGCGGGTAGCAGCGGCGGCGGCCTCGCTGAAGGCGAGGTCTGCCAGAATCAGCCCGACGCCTGCGCCCCCGGCCTGCTGTGCTGTTATCCCTGCGGGGTCGCGGATTGTGAGAACAAGTGCATCAAGCCCGACCCGCAGTCGATGAGGTGCCCGCTGTTCCCCTGACCCGCGAGCTCGCGCCGCCCACCCCGCGTCGACAATCACTTCGCGCCGTCCACTCACTTCGCTCCCCCGCTCGATCACCATGCGCATCACGCTTCGCCCCCTCGCCTCGCTCTCTCTTTTGGTCGTGCCTGTCATGCTCGCTTGCCGTCCGGCGCCGATGCAGCCCATGGCCCAGCCCGAGCCCGTCATCGTCGAGCCCGCGCCCGCACCCGCGCCCGCACCCGCGCTGCCCGAGACGTGGGTCGGCACCATCGAGCTGCTCGGCGCGAGCCTCGACGTCATCGCCCGCCTCGAGCCCGACCCCGACAAGCCCGGCACCTGGCGCGGCCGCCTCGACATCCCGATGCAGGGCCTCAAGGACTTCCCGCTGCAAGACGTCGACCTCGACGCCGACGGCCTCGAGTTCACGCTCGCCCCACCGGGCGGCAGCGAGGCGCAGCGGGCGGTATTCGTGGCCAGCCGCGAGCCGGGCGCCGCGACCGCCCAGGGCGAGCTGAGCCAGAACGGCCAGAACTTCCCGCTGAAGCTGCGCCGCCTCGCGCCGGGCGAGACCCCGGATGTCGGCCCGAAGCGCCCGCAGGAGCCCAAACCGCCGTTCCCGTACGCGGTGCGCGAGGTCAGCTTCACCAGCGAGGTCGACGGCGTGCCGCTCGCGGGCACCCTGACCGCGCCCGCCGACGGCACTTCTAAAAGGCACCCCGCGGTGGTGCTGCTGACTGGCTCGGGCGCGCAGGACCGCGACGAGTCGATCATGGGCCACAAGCCGTTCCTCGTGCTCGCGGATCACCTGACCCGCAATGGCATCGTCGTGCTGCGCTACGACGACCGCGGCGTCGGCGGCTCGGGCGGAGATTCATCAAAAACCTCGCACACCACCCAGCAGCGCGACGCCAGCGCGGCGCTCACCTGGCTGCAAAGCCAGCCCGAGGTCGACCCGACCCGCATCGGCCTGATCGGCCACAGCGAGGGCGCCAACATCGGCATCCTGACCGCGGCCGCCGACAAGCGCGTCGCCTTCCTCGTGCTGCTCGCCGGCATGGGCGTCAGCGGCAAGCAGATCTTTCCGATGCAAATGGCGGCGCTGCTCCGGGCCGCAGGCGCGGCCGAGGACGCGCTGCCTGGCCTGGTCAAGCTCCAGAACAAGTTGATCGCCGCGCTGATGAAGCAGGCCCCGCGCGCCCAGCTCGAGGACCTCGCCCGCGAGCTCGCCCGCGGCCAGCTCGCCCAGAGCAAACCGCCGACCCCCGTCACACCCGAACAGCTCGAGGCCCTGGTCAAGGCCAGCCTCGCCGCCTTCGAGACCGAGTCGCTGCGCTCGCTGCTGCGCCACGACCCGCGGCCCGCGCTGCGCAAGCTCAAGACCACGCCGGTGCTGGCGCTGAACGGCTCGCTCGATCTCCAGGTGCCCGCCGCCGAGAACCTCGGCGAGATCGAGAAGGCCCTGCGCGCCGCCAAAAACAAGGACGTCACCATCAAGCAGCTGCCGGGCCTGAACCACCTGTTTCAACACGCCAAGACCGGCCAGGTCGAGGAGTACAGCAAGATCGAGGAGACCCTCGCCCCCGAGCTGTTGAATGAGGTCAGCAGCTGGATCGCCGCGCATACCGTCGCCAAATAAGCATCGAGATCCAGCCGGGCCCGGCCGACGTCGGGCCCTATTTATCTGGCGCAGTCCGCGGCGTCGAAACGCTCGAAGGATTCATCGCAGCGATTATCCGTATACGGCTGGCGATAGAACCAGGAGGCCTTGAAGCCCTCACACGAGTCCGCCTCGCTCACACATGCCAATTGTTCCCTGCGCGCCACGGCGCACTCTGGCGGCTTCTCGGGGCTCATCTCGAAGCCGGTGCTAATAAAATTGTGGTACTACAGGCACGTCGGCAGGTCGAGGGCGGGTGCAGGGGTCCTATCTTGTGCAGTCGACGGCGTCGAAACGCTCGAAGGATTCATCGCAGCGATGATCCGTATACGGCTGGCGATAGAACCAGGAGGCCTTGAAGCCCTCACACGAATCCGCCTCGCTCACACATGCCAACTGTTCCCTGCGCGCCACGGCGCACTCTGGCGGCTTCTCGGGGTCCATCTCGAAGCCGGTGCTAATAAATTCCCAATACCACAAACACGTCGGCTCGTCCAAGACGGGCAAATCGAGTTCGCATGCAACCCAGAGCTCGCAAAAATCTCGAAGAACCTCAGCGTTCGTGCGCTCGTCCGCCACCGGGTCATAGGGAGCCGACGCATCGCTGAGCGTGCGCTCGACACAGGCGACCTGCAGAACGAGCGAGCCGAGCACGCCGAGCAGCCGCATGGTCATGTCATGGTTCGAGGCATGCAGCATAAAACTCCGAAAGCTCGGTCCGGCACTCATAGGCTGGGTCTTGCTCAAACTTCACATATTCATCACAGGACTCGAAGGCTCCAAGGCAAGTCTCCATGATAATGAGCGCATCGAAACACTTCCTGTTTTCCGCCTTGGTCCTCTTGAACTCCTCAGCAGAGGACACCTCACACTCCTCCTTGCTCTCCCAATCACCGGGATCGCACATCTGCATGATTGCGCAGTAATCCCTGGCAATTTCTGCGAGATCCGGCGGATCCTCATCTTGCTGACATGCAAGTATAGGAAGGATGCTGACAAGGAGGACGAAAGTTCTGAGTTTGCACATCGTGTTACCTCGTAAAGCTGACGTCCGTAAACCCGGCCCCGGGTGACCAGAACATTGCCCTGGGCCTCGAAGGCCGTCTGAACGTCCCGAAGCTCCCCGCCCTGGTAGGGTCCGGTCAGCCTCGGCTCGGCACCACCCGGAGGGCAAGGCTATACTCCACAGTCTGCAGCGTTGAAACGCTCGGCGGGTTCATCGCAACGATCCGTATCCGGCTGGCGGTAGAACCAGGAGGCTTTGAATCCCTCGCACGAGTCCGCCTCACTCACACATGCCAATTGATCCCAGCGCGCAATGGCGCACTCCGGCGGCTTCTCGGGGCTCACCCCGTCGCCATCGATAATAAGTTCGAAGTACCACAAACACGTCGGCTCGTCCAAGACGGGCAAATCGAGTTCGCATTCAACCCAGAGCTCGCAAAAATCTCGAAGGACCTCGTCATTCGTGCGTTCATCCGCCTCCGGGTCATAGGGAGCCGGATCATCGTTGAGCGTGCGCTCGACACAGGCGACCTGCAGAACGAGCGAGGCGAGGGCACCGAGCAGCCGCATAGCCGTGTCACGGTTCGATGCACGCACTAGAAAACTCCGAAAACTCGGCCCGGCACTCGTCGCTCGTATTTTGCTTGAAGGCTGCCGAATATTCATCACAGGATTCGAACGCCCCAAGGCAGGTCTCCATGATGATGCGCGCATCGTAGCACTTCCTGTTCTCCGTCTTGGTCCTCTTGAACTCATCAGCAGAGTATGACTCGCACGCTTCCTGGCTCTCCCAAGCATCATTTGGGTCGCACATCTGAATGGTTTTGCAGTAACCCGTGGCGATCTCCACGAGATCCGGTGGGTCCTCATTATCCTGCTGGCACGCAAGAAGGGGAATGATGCCAACAAGAAGGATCAAAGTCTTGAGCTTGCACATCGGGCTACCTCGTAAAACTAACATCCGTAAACCCGGCCCCGGGTACGAGAACAACAACTTGAGACCACTGAGGACCGCCCGTGGTCCGGGATTGATGTGCGGCAAAGGCACTACCCTTCGTCCGCCCATGGAGATTTACGAGTGGCATGTGGGATCCGGCTGCAGACGGGTCGAACACCGCGAACTCCTCCGGATCATCGGACCAAAGGACGAGAAGGCTCTGTGTGGGCTCCCAGTATTGGAGCTGATACACGGCTGAATTAAGGACAGGACTCTGAGGATTAATGTTCATCACATAATCGTATCTCCGAGCGGGCCAGAGCACCACGGGCTCCTCGTCGACCGCATCGTACGTCCCTCCACTGCTGCCACAGAAAATAAATACTCTCTGGTCATATCCGAGGGCAATTGCGGGCCAATCTTTTGCGGACGCCCCCAAGCACACGCGGCCAATAGCGATCTGCATGTCCGGTGTTTCGTATTCACCTGTGTCGAAGATCGGAAACTTTGTCAGGGCAAGCGTGCCACACGTATTGAGCATGACGGACGCGGAGCCGTCTCCGTTGCCGGTAACGATGTCCGGCTGATTGTCGCCGTTCAAGTCACCAGCGATGATTTGCCGGGGGGAGGACTCGAGTCCAGTGGAAAAAAAGAGGGGCGATGAGAACGTGTCACCAGGGGCTGCAACCGCGTAAACCACGCCGTCTGTGCTCGGTGACACAGCGATGAGGTCGTTCTTCCCCATGCAATTGATGTCCGTTACAGCGAGCGACCTGGCGCCCTTGTTCGTGCCAACCGCCAGGGAGGTCTCGAGTAACGTGGCTGAGAGGACCGGAGCCGGCGCAGTAGCACCCAGGCCGTGGCGGATACCGACCATGCCGTCGCTGCGAAGCGCGAGAACGTCGTCGAAACCATCGGCGTTGATGTCCGCGACGACGATGTCCTCGATCCCGACGCCCGTAGGACCCATGCTGAAGGTCTGGTCGGGCACGTCGGAGAGGAAGAGGAGGCCACGGGACGAGGTACCGAACAAGATCTTAACGTGGTTTTGGGCCGGCCCGGCTAGGACAAAATCCGTGCAGCAGCCGTCAACGTCCGTAACGTCGAGCTGGCCAACGCGAACCTTGGTATATACGGCGTCCACGGTGGTGCCGCTCAGGATCTGCCGATAGTCGGGATTGAACCCAGGGTCTCCGCCACCTTCGGTCGGGACGGTTGCATTGCTATCGCCATCCGTCGTCGTCGTATTACCCGCAGAGGCATCGCCGCCCCCGTCTCCGGGGGGGCAGGCTGCGAGAGCTAGCGGGATCAGCGCCAGAAATATGGACCTGAGCATCATTGCTCCTCCGGCTGCATCGGCGGGTCGGATGGCAGGTTCACGCTGTTGATGGGGCTGCGGTCTCTGACTCGGGTTTCGCCCTTATGCGGCGAGCGGATGCTCGTTGAGCAGGGGCTGGCGGCGTGATCGCGCGTTCTTGCGCAACTCGTCGAGGCTGTGGTGCGGATCAAGAACGTCGAGCGCCGGCATGAT
>NZ_JACCSO010000568.1 GCF_013812955.1 Nannocystis sp.
GTTGGTGAGGCGCTCGCTGGCGCTGAGGTCGCGGGCGGCGAGCCAGTCCGTGGCGGCGAGCCGGCGGGCGACCGAGGTGACGCGGGCGTGCGCGAGGTGGGTGTTGTTGCTGCTGAAGGCGAGGGGGTTGTTGATCTCGTGGGCGACGCCGGCGGTCAGCTGGCCGAGGCTGGCGAGCTTCTCGCTCTGGACCAGCTGCGCCTGCGAGGTCTTGAGCTCGTGGAGGTTCTGCTGGACGGTCTCGTAGAGCTGGTTGTTGGTCAGCGAGACCGCCGCCTGGCTGGCGAGCGAGAGCGTCAGCTCGAGCGAGTGGTCGTCGTAGGGGATGACGAGGTCGTCGATGTTGGTCGGCCGCAGCTCGGCGGCGCGGGAGGTCTTGCGGTTGATCAGCTGCAGCACGCCGATGACCTCGTCGTCCTGGTTCTTCATCGGCAGCACGAGCATCGAGCGGGTGCGGTAGCCGGTGCGCTGATCGAAGGAGGGGTTGAAGCTGTACTCGGCGCGCGAGTCGATCTCGTAGACGTTGGGGATGTTGAGCGGCTCGCCGGTGGCGGCGACGTAGCCGGCGAGCGTCGACTTGCTGACCGGGATCGCGAACTTGACGAGCTCGAGGTGCGGCAGCGAGTCGTTCTGCGAGCTGGTGAAGCGCAGGCGCCGGTTGCCCTCCTCGTCGCGCTCGAGGATGTAGAGCGAGCCGGCGTCCGAGGCGGTGAAGTCCCGGGCGGTCGTGAGGATGAAGTTCAGCAGCCGCTCCGGGTCGCGCTCGGTCGAGAGGGCGATGCCGATGCGATTGAGCTTGGTGATCTCGCCGGAGAGGCGGCGGCGCTCGGCCTCGAGGGTCAAGCAGTGGTCGGCGTAGCAGGCCTCGCGGACGGCGCAGCGCAGGGCCACGGCCAGGACCTCGGGCTCGGCGTCCGGCGCGAGCAAAAAGGACAGCGTGTCGCCGAGACGGGCGCGCAGCGGCGCGGCGTCGGCGGGTGACAGCAGCGCGACGACCCGCAGCGTGTGGCCCGGCATCGGCCGCAGCTCCGCGCCGACCAGGGCCTCGTCGATCAGCACCACCAGCGGTCGACCGCTGCGGCGGCTGTTCAGGGCGGACTCGAGCTCGCGGCGGTCGACGGGGCGCAGCTCGGCGCTGAGCTCCCGGAAGGCCGAGGCGGCCGGGGAGTCGGCGAATTGCCCGGAGCAGAGGAGCACCGCGCGGGCCTCGACGGGGATATGCATCGAAGCTGTCTCACTCGAATGCACTGTGGCGCCATGGTCGGGGATGCGGGCGGCAAATACAAGTGGAACGGCGTCCGAGCGTCCGGGCGTCCGAGCGTCCGAGCGTCCGAGTGTCCGAATGTCATGGCGGGCGCACTGGTCGCTGTGGGTGTGTAGCCCCCATACCCGCATGTCCGTATGCCGGCGCCGTGATCGGGTGAGATGCGGCGCCGCATGCCTGTCGTCGCTGCGTGACGGCTTCGTGGGATCGCAGGATCGCAGGATCGCCGCGTGCGCGCGTGCATGCATTGCTGCATCGGCGAGATTGATGCATCGGCGTGTCGGTGTATCGCCGTTTCATGGCGGCGCCGCATCACCCGGGGTGATGCGGTTGTTGCCGCAAAAAGGCGCTCGAGGGCCGTTTTCCGGCGATCTGGCCGTCGACTCTGGCCGTCGACTCTGGCCGCCGACTCTGGCCGCCGACTCTGGTCGACGATCCTAGCCGTCGATCTTGGGCAGGGCGGACATCGCGGTGGCGACCGCTTCCTCGGGGTACTCGAAGTCGGTGAGCTGACCCGAGGTGTAGGCGTCGTAAGCCGACATGTCGAAGTGGCCGTGGCCGCAGAGGTTGAACAGGATCACCGGGGAGGTGCCGGCCGCGGTGGCGGCGGCGGCCTCGCGGATGACCTGGGCGATCGCGTGGGAGGCCTCGGGGGCGGGTACGATGCCCTCGGCGCGCAGGAAGGTGACCGCGGCGGCGAAGGCCTCGAGCTGGCGGACCGCGAAGGCCTCGATCAACTTCTGGTCGTAGAGCTCGCTGATGATGCTGGCCATGCCGTGGTAGCGCAGGCCGCCGGAGTGCACCGGCGGCGGGATGAAGCCGGCGCCGAGGGTGTGCATCTTGATCAGCGGGGTCATGCCGGCGGTGTCGCCGAAGTCGTAGGCGTAGATGCCCTTGGTCAGGCTCGGACAGGCGGCGGGCTCGACGGCGACGATGCGGATGTCCTTGCCGTGGACCATCTTGTCGCGCAGGAACGGGAAGGCGATGCCGGCGAAGTTGCTGCCGCCGCCGGTGCAGCCGATGATGACGTCCGGGTAGTCGCCGGCGCGCTTCATCTGCAACATCGACTCCTGGCCGATGATCGTCTGGTGCATCAGCACATGGTTTAGCACCGAGCCGAGCGCGTACTTGTACTTGCCGCCGCTGGTCGCCGCGGCCTCGACGGCCTCGCTGATCGCCATGCCCAGCGAGCCGGTGCTGTTCGGGTCGTTCGCAAGCGCGGCGCGTCCGCAGTTGGTGGTGTCGCTGGGGCTCGCGGTCACCTGGGCGCCGAAGCTGCGGATGATCGCGCGGCGGTACGGCTTCTGCTGGTAGCTGACCTTGACCATGTAGACGTAGCACTCGAGGCCGAAGAAATTACAGGCCTGCGAGATCGCGGTGCCCCACTGGCCCGCGCCGGTCTCCGTGGTGATGCCCTGGATGCCCTCTTGCTTGTTGTAGAAGGCCTGCGGCACGGCGGTGTTCAGCTTGTGGCTGCCGCTCGGCGAGACGCCCTCGTACTTGTAATAAATTCGAGCTGTGGTCCCGAGCGCCTTCTCCAGCCGGCGCGCGCGCAGCAGCGGGGTCGGACGCCACAGCTTGTAGATCTCTCGCACCTCCTCCGGGATATCGATGAAGCGCTCCTGGCTGACCTCTTGCTTGATCAACTCCATCGGGAACAACGGGGCCAGATCAGCCGGACCGATCGGTTGGCGGGTGCCGGGGTGCAGCACCGGCGGCAGCGGACGCGGAAGGTCGGCCTGGATGTTGTACCAGCGGGTGGGGATCGCACTCTGGGGCAGGTCGAAACGCGTGAGAGACTCGGTCATTCGCAACTCCACTCTTGGCCACAGTATATCCGCCGCGCTCCCTCGCGAAACTCCAGATCTGCGATCGGCGGCCAGCGCGACTTCGGCGGCGCGGCCCCGGAGTGCGTGCGGCTACAAGGGTTCCCGGCAGTGCGCGCGCGGGGGCGTCCACATGTCTGCCCCTTGGGACATGTCCTGAAGTTCACTGGCAGAATCTCCAGCGGCGCGAGAGCGGCCCTCGGAGGCGCGGAGCTGCGCGAGGCGGCGCTGTCGCGCGAGGCGGCGGTGATGCCGGCGCGGTGGGGCCGCCTCATGGTGGCGGACCAGGCGCGGTCGATGCGGCGGTTCAGCGGGCGTCGAACTCGCCCGCGCGCAGGCGCGCGAAGTAGCCGCGGTAGGCCCGCATCGCCGAGGCGCCGAACAGCAGCATGATCGGGATATTGACCCACAGCATGACGCCGGTGCCCACGGCGGTGATGTTGTCCAGCTCCTCCTCCGTGGTGATGACGCCGGCGCAGGCGACCAGGATGCTGAGGCAGTACACGATCTTGTAGGGGAGCACGCTGCGGCGGCCCGCGATGTAGACCATGCCCTGCTCGCCGTAGTACGCCCAGGAGATCATGGTCGAAACCGCGAACAGCCACGACGCGAGGGCGACCAACCACTTGCCGAGGCCGGGGTGCACGCGGTCGAAGGCGTGGCTGGTCAGCGCGGCCCCGACGTAGTCCTTGAACACCTCCGGCGAGTGCAGCAGGGGCGCGATCGTGAGCGGGCCGCCTGGCGCTCCAAGGGGGGCCCAATCGACGCTGAGGTGATCTCCCCCCGCCGCGGTGACCTTGCCGGGGACCCGGCGAAGGTCGGTCCCGCTGTTGGGGTCGATGCCGCCGTAGCGCGCGAGCATGAACACGTCGTCGCCCGCGCGCCAGTCACCGGTGATCGTCAGGGCGGCCGCGGTCTTCGGCGGAAGCGGCGTATCGGGCAGCTCCCACACGCCGGGCGCGGCCGCGGCGAAGGCCGGCGGATCGACGAGATGGGCCTCGCCGTCGCGATTCCAGGCGCCGCTCGAGAGCACGACCAGCGAGGTCAGGGTGCAGACGACGATGGTGTCGATGAAGGGCTCGAGACCGGCGACCACGCCCTCGCGCACGGGCTCGGTGGTGCGCGCGGCGCAGTGGGCCATCGGCGACGAGCCCTGACCGGCCTCGCTCGAGAACAGCGCGCGCTTCATGCCCCACAAGAACGCGAAGCCGAAGGTGCCGCCGACGAAGGCGCCGCTGGCCTCGGCGGGGTTGAACGCGGAGCGCACGATCAGCGACAGCATCGCCGGGATGGTGTCGAAGTTGAGCGCGAGCACGTAGAGGGCGGCGGCGAGGTACAGGAAGCACATCGCCGGGACGATCGCGCCGGCGAAGGCGCCGATGCGCTTGATGCCGCCGAGGATCACGAGGCCGACCAGCACGGCGAGGATCACACCGACGACCGGCTGCGGCACGCCGAAGCTCTCCTCGGTGACGACGCCGACGTTCCAGGCCTGGAACATGTTGCCGCCGGTGATCGTGGAGATCAAAAGCGTGATGCAGAACAGCACGCCGAGGGCGCGGCCGAGCGGGCGTAGCCGCGGGCTCCAGGCCGCGAGGCCGTCGTCGATGACCCACATCGGGCCGCCGCTCGGCTCCTCGGGGTTGTCGGTGCGGCGATGCAGCATCGACAGGGTGACCTCGGTGGTCTTGAGCGCCATGCCGGCGAGGCCGACGACCCACATCCAAAACACCGCACCCGGACCGCCGAGGGCGATCGCCACCGCGACGCCGCCGATGTTGCCGAGGCCGACGGTGGCCGAGAGCGCGGCCGAGAGCGCCTGAAAGTGGCTGATCGCGCCGGGGTCCGTGTCGCTGTCATAGCGGCCGGTGATGACCCGAACGCCGTGGGTCAGCGCGTGGTACTGGCAAAAGCCGCTCCAGATCGTGAACAGCAGGCCGACCGCGAGCACGACGTAGCAGACGCTGTCGTGCCAGATGACCGCGTTGACGGCGGTCAGCCAGTCGTTGAGACCGTTGCGCATCGCGTCCATGAGAGGGCCCGCTGCGGGGCGGCTGGCATGATGGCGGGGCCTGGCGCCCGGCGCAACGCCGTCGCGGCGTTATTTGCCGGCGGCGGCGGTGGGCGCGGTGGTGGGCGCAGTGGTGGGCGCGGCGGTGGTGGGTGCGGTGGTGACCGCGGTGGCCGGCGCGGTGACGGTCGTTGCTGCTGCAGGTGTGGGCGTGGACGTGGCAGCGTTGGCAGCGGCCCCGCCGGGGAGCTTGGGGGCGTCCGGGCGGATGCCGTGCGGGACCTCGATGCGCTCGCCGACGGTGACGAGGTCACCATAGCGAAGGACGTTGATGCGGACCGCGAGGTCGGCGAAGTCCCAGGCGATCTCGAAGTTGGTGGCGTTGGGGAACTCGACCTTGCCGTCCTTGTCGGGCTGGGGCAGGTCTGTCTTGGGGGTCTTGCCGGGCGGGCCGTAGATGGCGGTCAGGGCGGCGACGGCGTCCTGGAAGTCGATCAGCGCGGCGGCGTGATCCTTGTGCGTGCGCTGGTACGAGCTGTGGCGCAGCGGGTAGCTCTCGTCGTCGAAGACGTACAGCAGGCGGCCGCTCGAGGGCGGGCGGGTGCGGTCGCCGATCTGGTCGCTGGTGATCTTCGGGCAGCTGAAGCGAAGCTGCGGGTTGGCCTCCCGCTTGCTGCGCTTGTTGACCCACGACGCGGCGGTCACCGCATCCTCGCCGCGGGCCTTGGCGTCGGCGATCTTGGCCGTCTCGGCCTCTCGGCGGCGGTCCATCATCGCCCGCACCGAGGTGTTGGCGCACTCGAGGCCGCGCTGCTGCACCAGGGCCTCGACCTCGGGGAACATCGACGCGCCGACGGTCGCGTTGAAGGCCGTGCTCCGCGGCGCGCGCGGGCCCGGGCCGGGCTCCTTGAAGTCGAAGGACCAGGCGTCGGAGCCGGCTTTGGGGGCGACAGCGGCCGCTGACTCTTCGGCCTCGATCGACTTCGCGGGCTCGGCCGGCGGGGTCGGGTCGGCGGTGCAGGCGAGGATGCCGGCGCAGGCGAGGCCGGTGAAGAGGGTGAAGCGAGCAGCGAGGAGCGGGCGCGAGAGCACGGAGGGAAGCTACCGAAAGTACGCGAGAACGGGAAGCGACCCGCGGTCGGATGCGCGCGGCTCAGCGGCGGCCGAGCATGATCCGGGCGCCGGCGAGGATCTGCTTGAGCTCGGGATCGATGACCGCGTCGAGGGCGCGGCGGGTCGCCTCGTCGGGCTCGGGGGACAGCTTCGGGGGCGGCAGCGGGGCCGGACGGATCGCCTCGGGCAGGTGGCGCTGGGCCACGGGGACGACGTCGCCGAGGCGCAGGCGCAGGACCCCGAGCTCGGCCGCGGGCGCGAGCGCTTGCAAGCGACGCAGCAGGTCCTGGCGCATGTAGGTCAGTTCGTGTAGCCACTGGCTGTCATGCACGTGCACGATCAGCGTGTCGCTCGCGACTGCGGCCGGCCAGGCGTGGGCCTCGAGGTTGGGTCCGGCGACCCGCGGCCAGACCTCGCGCACTTGCATGAGGCGGATCGTGTCCGGGCCGACGTGCCGGCGCACGAGCTCCCACATCGCCGAGGCGAGCAGCGAGGATCCCGGGTGGCGAGCGCGTGGGCGAGCCATGCCGGTCGATCGTGCCACATCCTGGCGGCGGTCGTCGTGTTGGCGATCGCTGCCTGTGCGC